>JAHEYA010000225.1 GCA_023251855.1 Bacteroidota bacterium | reverse complement strand
ACTTCTAATACAATTTATGTTCTTACATTAACTGATGCAACAGGTTGCTCAGATATAGATACAGCAGTTGTTAATATAATTGGAACAGGTGTTACCGCAAATTTTACAGGAAACCCAGTTACAGGGCTTGATCCGCTATCTGTACAGTTTACCAATCAAAGTGTTGGTGTAGGATTAACCTATCAATGGTATTTTGGTGATAATGATACCTCCTCTGCATCAAATCCAAATCATGTATTCCACAATTTTGGCAGCGATACCATTGCTTTTACAATTATGCTTATTGCAACAGATGTTAATGGTTGTAAAGATACTACTACCATTATGGTTCACGTTGATCCATCCTCTGAAATTATTTATTCTAATATATTTACGCCTAATGGCGATGGAATAAATGATGTATTCAATTTCAATCTTCATAATCTTACTATCCAATCTGCCAGTATTTTTAACAGATGGGGAGAAAAAATGTATGAATGGAGTGCCCCACTTTCCGGTTGGGATGGAAGAACTGCCAGTGGCGTAACGGCTTCGGCAGGTGTTTATTTCTTTATCTTTAATGCAATTGGTGTTGAAGGAAAATCATACGTGGAAACCGGATACATTATGCTTACCCGATAATTAGCTCAATTTAGACTCCTACCAAAATAATGCAACTCACCATAGGAATAACTGAAACAGAGGCTCATTATGCCAATTATCCAATTTGGATAAAAGGAAATAATGCGGATATTGAAATCATAAAATTAACTTCTTCTAATTTTGATGACATCAAAAAGTGTGATGGCATTGTGTTAACAGGCGGCATTGATACACACCCCAGATTTTACCACAACCAACGGCTTGATTACCCTTTGGCTCCAGATAAATTTAATGAAGCACGTGATGAATTTGAATTGAAAATTTTTGAGTATGCAACAAAAAATTCTATTCCTGTTCTGGCCGTCTGCAGAGGTATGCAATTGGTGAATGTTGCATTAGGTGGTGATTTGATTCAGGATATAGAAGAAAGCGGAAAACAAGATCATCGCAAACATGGCGGTATTGATGGACAACATGAAATTTCAGTTACTAAAAATAGTCTGTTATATCAAATAATCGGAAATGAAAAAGGGCTTATCAACAGCGCTCATCATCAGGCTTTGGGAAAGATCTCAACTGATCTTATGGTGAGTGCAATTTCTCCTGATGGCATTGCCGAAGGGCTTGAATGGAAAGACAAAGAAAATAAATCATTCTTGCTTTGTGTACAATGGCATCCTGAGCGACTTGCACAGAACCAACCAAACAACCCATTTACTGCTGAAATTAGAAAGCAATTTTTGAACGCAATAAAAAAAACTAAATCTAAAATTTAAAAATGAATATTATCAATCCTGCCACTGAGGAAATTATTACTGACCTGAAAGAAGATGCGATTGAAAGCATTGAAAAAAAATATAATTTATTAAAAGAAGGTCAGAAAAAATGGAGTCTGCTTTTATTAAAAGAGCGTATAAAAATAGTTCAACGATTTTCGGAATTATTAAAAGAGAATATTGAACAAAATGCAAACATCCTTACTTCTGAAGTAGGAAAGCCTTTACAGCAATCACGCAATGAAATAAATGGCGCTTGTAATCGTATTAAATGGCTTACTGAAAATGCTGATAAATATTTGCAAGATGATTTTATGACTCTTGATCAGGGCATGACAGAAAAAATTGTTTATGAACCTTTAGGAGTAATATGCAATATTTCAGCCTGGAACTACCCCTATTTAGTGGGTGTTAACGTTTTTGTACCTGCTTTACTTGCAGGTAATGCGGTGATGTATAAACCATCTGAATATTCATCACTCACCGGATTAGAAATCGAAAAACTTTTAAAAAAAGCAGGTGTACCTGATAATGTTTTTCAAGTGGTGATAGGTGCACGTGAAGCCGGAGAAGCATTGCTAAATCTACCTTTTGACGGTTATTTTTTTACCGGCTCTTATAAAACCGGACAATACATTTACAATAAAGTTGCCTCTAAAATGGTGCCTTGCCAATTAGAATTAGGTGGAAAGGATCCTTTATATGTAGCTGATGATGTGACTGACATTAAAAACATTGCTGCAGGAACCGCTGATGGCGCCTTTTACAACACCGGACAAAGCTGTTGCGCTGTTGAACGAATTTATGTTCATGAAAAAGTATATGATAAATATGTAGATGAATTTGTAAAAGAAGTGAAAGGCTATTCCTCTGGAATGCCATCAGACGAAGGCACTTACATTGGTCCTTTAACCCGTAAACCTCAGCTTGATTTTGTTGAATCTCAGGTTAAAGATGCAGTAGCCAAAGGTGCGAAAATAATGACAGGAGGGAAACGTAATGGCAACAAAGGATACTTCTTTGAACCAACTGTATTGACGAATGTAACACATGACATGAGTGTAATGCGTGATGAAAGTTTTGGACCAATCATTGGCATAATGAAAGTAAAAGATGATGCTGAAGCAATTAAATTAATGCAGGATACTGAATACGGACTTACTGCTGCAGTATATTCAACATCAAAAGAGAGAGCAGAAAAAATAATTTCAAAGATCAATGCCGGAACCGTTTATTGGAATTGTTGCGATCGGGTAAGTGCGGCATTGCCCTGGAGTGGTCGTAAACATTCAGGTTTTGGTGCTACTCTATCACATGCAGGATTACGTGCATTTACGCACCCTAAAGCTTATCATTTGAGAGGATAAGAAAAATTGTTTTTTTCTACGGCTTTTTTTTCTGAACCGGAGTTATTGAATTTCCTTTTGGAGCAATAGGTTTTGGAGCTTCTCCCGGTTTATAAAGTTCTATATTTTTTTCGATCTCAAAAACATAATCCGATTTATCGTAAACATTTAATTTTTCTTTATACTCTTCCATACCCGGGCTTGTCACTGTTAGCAAGTACGTTCCGGCATCTACAGTAAAAACATATTTACCAGTTTGAGGATTGACATTTTTAGAATCAATTTTTGCATTTGTTTTTGCATCTAATATAGATACAATGGCATCATTACTTTTTTTAGAAGTATCATGTATCGTTACAGTACCTTTTACAATAGTAGGGCGGCTTTCAACATCATTAAATACAACTTTATAAATATCAAGATCTCCAAAGCCTTCTTTCCTTACCGCAGAAATATAACCATCGCGATTATTTTCCGCTAACGTAAATTCACTATTATCTTCAGGAGTATTGATAGGATAACCCAAATTTATTGCGGGCCCGAACATGTGCGTAACAGTATCAAATTTTGATTTAAAAACATCAGAACCTCCCATACTGTTATGCCCTTCTGATGCAAAATATAAATAATGGTTTCTTTCGTCAAATACCGGGAATGATTCTTTGTACTTTGTGTTGATATTGGAACCAAGATTAACAGGCAGTCCCCATTCACCTGAGGGAAGTTGTCGGAAAATATAAAGATCAGTTTCTCCATAACCCCCTTCCCTGTTACAAGAAACAATAATGGCACTTCCATCTTCAGTGATATAACCTTCTAATTCAAGATCCAAGCTATTTACCGGCTCATTGTACTTTACCGGCTTGGAGAAAAGTTTAGTTTTACTGTTGAATGAAGTACTCCAAATATCACCTGAAGTGGTTTCGTTATCTATGTATAAAACCATTGTTTTTCCTTCCGGTGAAAGATAAACGCACTCTTCATCACCGGGTGTATTGATTGGCGGACCAATACTTTTAGCTTTTGTCCATTTACCTTGAACCACTTTCGAAAAATAAACATCGGAAGTAAAATACCCCTGCCAACTTCTTAATTTTTGAGATTTCCCCTCTCTTCGTGTAGTAAAATAAAGTGTTGAATGATCTCGGGTAAGGAAGGGATAATAATCAGGAAATTTCGAATTAACTTCTTTTCCCAGATTTTCGAATGTTACATTAACAGGCTTTGCAACAAGCGCTTTAGCATTTTCACAATTTTTAATATAACGATCTACTTTTTCATTCTTTTTAGGTTCAGTTTTTTTCTTAAACTCATTAAAAATTTTAATTGCATCATCAAATTTATAAGCATACATATAAGCCAGTCCGAAGTTTATAAGCAACTCATCCTTATAACCTCCTTTTTTGTAACAAAATTCAAGATAAGGAAGGGCTTTTGCTTTATCATCATTTATATTCAAATAGCAGATACCAATATAATTATTGATGTCGGCATCATTTTTTTTGATGGTATATTGTTTCAGGTATTCTTCGAGAGCGTGGTTATAATCTTTTAATGCAAAATAGTCGGCAGCTCCTAATTTTTCATCAGGTTGGGCATTTGAAAAATTAAATATTCCGCTAAGGACAATTATAAGTGTGGTGAAATAAAGCCTAACCATTTTTTAAATATTAGAGAATACGAATATACTACGAATTACGAATTTTATCGAATTACTCAGCTATTTTTTGTTATTCCTGATTCGGCTCTATTTAAAATTCCCAGAATTTAACTTAGCGTACTTATGTATCTAACTAATGAGCGCTTCGCGACAGGAATAAAACTTTCAGTGAGAGGGTATTGTTTTTGGCTGCTTATAGCAAATACGGCAGGATTTGGTAATAGTGGCATTTCCTTGATGAGTTGCAACTTGATATTTTCATAGGTATTTATATAAGAGTATGCAAAGGAAGTAACCAGAGAAGTATGAATGCCTCTATAATGTTCGTTTGCCTGTTCAAAAAAAGTAATATAATATTGGTGAACAAAAGTTTCTTTTTTTGATCCATCACTAATAAACAGGTATCCTTCATTAGTATTTAAGGGTGTTACACCAATTGGCTCTATTTGTAAATTGCCTTCTATCATATCATAAATATCTTTTCCTTCTTTTAAGTGATTCTCTAATTGAGGTATAGAAAA
This sequence comes from Bacteroidota bacterium, assembly GCA_023251855.1. Lineage (GTDB taxonomy): Bacteria > Bacteroidota > Bacteroidia > 2-12-FULL-35-15 > 2-12-FULL-35-15 > 2-12-FULL-35-15. The sequence goes on along the minus strand of JAHEYA010000225.1, from coordinate 236 downwards.
ATCAATGATATTCTCTATTTCGCCAAGCACAAAATCATTTTTTTCGTTGGATTCATAAATCAATTTTAGTTTTTCAAGATCTATTTTTGAAAGAAATTTTCCAAATGATTCACTTAATTGCTGTTTATTATTTTTGATGGTAATTAAATTGTTGTAATGTATGATCAAATCACTTAAAGCGGGATATAGCTTTTCATCATTAAATTCCTTCTTTATTCCTTGCAGATAACCAAGCA
>JAHEYA010000224.1 GCA_023251855.1 Bacteroidota bacterium | reverse complement strand
AGTGGTATATCCGGCTTTTCCCGGTGATGCTAAAGGATTACTTCTTACTGCTTTTGAAGATCCAAATCCTGTTTTGTTCTTTGAACACAAAGGGTTGTATCGCAGTATCACTGAAGATATAGCTGATGAGTATTATACTATCCCTTTTGGTAAAGCAAATTTGATCTCTGAAGGAAATGATGTAACCATTGTCACTTATGGTTTAGGTGTTCATTGGGCAATAGAAGTAATGGCTAAACATCCTGAAATAAAAGCTGATCTGCTTGATTTAAGAACTTTATTACCATACGATAAAGATGCTATTATCAGATCGGTAAATAAAACCGGCAAAGCAATTATATTACATGAAGATACTTTGGTTGGTGGGTTAGGAGGGGAATGGGCAGCAGTTATTTCTGAAAATTGTTTTGAAAACTTAGATGCTCCGGTTGTTCGCTGTGGCAGTTTAGATACGCCTGTGCCAATGAATGCAGATCTTGAAATTAATTTTTTGGCGAAATCAAGATTTGAAAAACAATTAATAGGACTCTTGAACTATTAATAGATGTACTCTTTTGTAGGTAATATGCAAAAGGTAAATTAAGGTGGAGATTTTATTTTCCAATATTTTCTTTTGCTCTTTTTAGTTTTTCTAATTTTATATTATGGCGGATGTCCCTCCAATAGGCTGCTCCATAGCTTACTAATAGTTCAGATCCTGCTTTAATATTTTTTGTAGTAGTTATCCAGCCTGAATTTTTATAAACCTCATACTGACAATTATTTTTAATTCCTTTTTCTTTAATTAATCCTCTTGCATCATTCGCAAAACGAGCCAAGGCTTCAGGCATGTGAAATGCATCAATACATTTATTTTGGTTAATATAAAATACATAACCTCCCTCATCGCGTTCTGCGCGGGTATCACACTCTTTCCAGGAAATTATCTCTCCAAGATATTCTACAATGCGTTCACCTTTTTTGACATCACGATTTACAAATAAACCTTTTCCGGCTCCGGGAATTATTGATTCTTTTACCTCTAAATCTTCGTACATATAATGTATTTGAGTCTGTGAAAGTAATCAAAACTTTGATTTAGATAAAATTCAATTGTTTAAAATAACTGTAAAATCAAAGAGTCCGAACTATTTCTATTTTTTTATTTTTAAATTTTCTTACTTTTGGTAAAATCATTTTTAACATTAAATAAAAAACAATGAGAAATGTATTATTTTCAACATCCATCGTAATGGGCATTTGTTTCTCTTCCTTTTCTCAAACAGTTCCTAAACCTGACCATGTTGTAATATTGATGATGGAAAATTACGGGTATCCAAATATCATAGGAAATTCCAATGCGCCTCATATTAATGCTTTGATCAATGATCCTCAGTCGGCTTTATTTACTCAATCATACTGTTTAACTCATCCTAGTCAACCTAATTATGTGATGCTTTATTCAGGATATAACCAAGGAATAACTAATGATAACATTGCAAGCAATACACCCTTTCATTCCTGTAATTTAGGGGCTTCACTTATATCGAACGGATATACATTTATAGGCTATAGTGAAAGCTTACCATCAGCAGGTAGTTTAGTCGCCACTTCCGGGAACTATGGTCGTAAACATTGCCCATGGACCAACTGGCAAGCAGTTTCAGGAACTAATACAGTCGATCCAATCATTCATCAGCCATATACAAGTTTTCCAACAAATATAAACTACAGCACTTTACCAACAGTTTCGTTTGTTATTCCAAACTTAGCTGATGATATGCATAATCCAACTTTTCCAACTCCAAATTATGCAGCAACCGCTGTTTCAAATGGTGATACCTGGTTTTATAATAACCTTACCGATTATATAAATTGGGCAAAAACAAATAATAGTTTATTTATTTTGACTTTTGATGAAGATGAAGGAATTAATATAGGCGGTATATCAACAAGTACCAACCAAATCACGACCATATTTGTCGGACAAATGATTCATGGAGGATCTTATACAACGCATATAAATCATTATAATGTGCTTCGAACGCTGGAAGATATGTACACGTTACCATATTGCGACAGCAGTGCTAATTATAATCCTATTACTACTTGCTGGGTTTCAACAATGGGTATTGAAGAAAACAGTATAAGTGAGAGGGTTTCTCTTTTTCCAAATCCTGCAAAAGAAAGCCTTACACTTGATTTTTATTCGACTTCAAAGCAAAAAATTAAAATCAGTATTTCTGATATGCTCTCCAAAACTATTGTGAATATTGACAAAGAAGTTCTGCCTGGCGACAATCTCATTCAATTACCAGTTGAAAAAATATCAACCGGAACTTATTTTGTTCATGTTATTTCTACTGAAACAAATGTTGTGAAAAAAGTGGTGATGAAATAAAATTTAAGGAATTCATTTGAAATAATATGACAAAAGTTACCTTAACAAGTGGTAAAGACCATAGTTTACACAGGTTTCACCCTTGGGTATTTTCAGGTGCTATTAAAAAATTTAGTGGTGATGTGAAAGAAGGGGAGGTAGTAGAAGTATATTCCGCACAAAATGAATTTCTTGGAATGGGCCATTTTCAGGTAGGTTCTATAGCAATTCGAATGTTTTCCTTCACTCCAGTTTTACCTGATTATAATTTCTGGAAAAGTAAAATTCAATCTGCATATAATTATAGAAAACAATTAAATTTAGTTGATAACCCGTCCACTAACTGTTATCGCTTATTTTTTGCTGAAGGAGATGGTTTGCCGGGATTCATTATTGATTTTTATAATGGAACAGCTGTGTTTCAATCCTACTCGATAGGAATGCACCTGATCAAAGATCAATTTGTAAAAGCATTGCAGGAAATAATGGGAGATACTCTTAAAACTGTATTTGATAAGAGCGAAGAAACTATGCCTAAACAAGCTCCTGTAAAGGCTGTGAATGGTTATCTGTATAAAAAAGATGAGTCGGTAATGAGCAATACAATTGTGCTTGAGAATACTAATAAATTTTTTATTGATTGGGAAGGCGGACAAAAAACAGGGTTCTTTTTAGACCAACGAGAAAACAGGGAATTGTTGGCCAGGTATTCATTAAATAAAGTGATATTAAATACATTTTGTTACACCGGTGGGTTCTCGGTGTATGCTGCTAATGCTGGAGCTAAAGAAGTTCATTCAACTGATATTTCTAAAAAAGCAATGGAATTAACCGATAAAAATATTGAATTGAATAACATAAAAAACCATCAATCATTTACTGTTGATACATTTGAATTTTTAAAACATCGTGAGAATACATATGATATTATTGTGTTGGATCCTCCTGCATTTGCTAAACATCAAAATGTGAAACACAATGCTATCATGGGTTACAAACGTTTAAATTATGAAGCTATCAAACAAATAAAACCGGGTGGATTATTATTTACGTTTTCCTGTTCACAAGTGGTCGATAAAAATACATTCAACAGCACAGTAATGGCTGCTGCAATTGAAGCAGGCCGGAATGTACGTGTAATGCATCATCTTTCACAACCTCCTGATCATTGTGTAAATATTTTTCATCCTGAAGGTGAATATTTAAAAGGTTTGGTTGTGCAAATAGAATAGCTAATCAATAATTTGTTGCCATTGAAGTGATTTCGAAATTTTGAAAAATGACTAAATCAAAACAAATAAAAAACAGTTCCCTAACAAAGCAGGTAGGTAAAGCAAAAAACTACGAACCTTTAACTAACATTAAATATATCTGGGGAATCATCATTTCAATTATTGCTTTTTTACTTTATGCAAATACCATAGGACATGATTATGCCTTAGATGATTCCGGGGCCATTACCGGAAATCGTTATGTTCAGGAAGGTTTTCACGGTATCTTTAAATTACTCAAAGTAGATTTCTGGCATTTTGCAAATGCTCATTTGGGTTACTATCGGCCTTTATCTCTCATTACTTTTGCAATTGAATATCATTTTGTTCATGGCAATCCTCACGTTAGTCATTTTATAAATTGTCTGATATTTGCACTCTCCGGTGGTGTACTTTTTATTCTGCTCAATAAAATATTAAAATCTTACCATCCTGTCTTTTCTTTTGCTATTGCACTACTATTTGTAGCACACCCTATACATACCGAAATTGTTGCAAATGTTAAAGGACGAGATGAATTATTAAGTTTTTTTAATGTGATGTTGATGCTTTGGTTTGCATTGAAATATATTGATTCAAAAAAGATTTGGTATTTAATTATTAGTCTTGTGTTCTGCTATCTGGGTATGCTATCAAAGGAAACCGCGCTTACCGGGGTGATGTTATTACCAGTTTTTTTATTTTATTATACAGATGAAAAAGTGATAGCTTGTTTGAAAAAAAGTATCCCTTTTGCGATAGTAGTTGCACTTTTTTTTATTCAAAAAAAATATTTGTTAGGCACATTAAGTGGAGTAATACCGGGGGATATTGTAAATTATCCCTATACAAATAGTCATGTGAAATTGCCAACAACATTTATGTTATTTGCATTTTGTTTACGTTTATTATTTGTTCCTCATCCTCTACGTTATGATTATTCTTTTAATCAACTTCCTGCCATCGACTTTAGTAATGGTTTTGCATGGTTGGGTACTGTTTTATTTTTTGCGGGTGCCTATTTTGCATATAAACAAACATTCAAAAAATCAATTTGGGGTTTTGCATTTAGTATATTTTATATTACACTAATTCCAGCATTGGCATTTACTATTTTAAGAGGCGGTATTTTTGCAGAGCGTTTTTTATTTTTTCCTTCTTTGGGATTCTGTATTGCATTAGCCTATGGCACTTGTCTGATTGTTAAAACAGATATTTCTGCCGGTATTGCGTCCACAATGATTTGGTTAAAATCGAACATTAAATATATTTTAATAATGAGTATCCTTTTTATTTTATACTCTTTTAAAACAGTGGCCCGAAATGTTGCCTGGAAAGATAATTTTACCTTATTTTCAACCGATATAAAAACCGGTAAAAACAGTGCACAGAACCAATATCATTATGCCAATCAATATATTTATTTTGCATCTATTGAAAAAGATGAGGCAAAAAAGCAAGAGTATGTTTCAAAAGCAATTGCTGCGTTGCGCCAGTCTTTACGTATTCACCAACGATTTGGA
>JAHEYA010000223.1 GCA_023251855.1 Bacteroidota bacterium | reverse complement strand
GTAATGGATGGAGCAGATGCAGTAATGTTGAGTGCAGAAACATCTGTAGGAAATCATCCTGCAAAAGTAGTAGAAGCGATGACAAAAATTATTGAACATGTTGAAAAAGAAAGTTTAGTTTATAATCGTGATAATGCTGCTCCGGAAGTTAATATACATAACGAACGATTTATATCCGATTCCATTTGTTATACCGCTTCTAAAATGGCACAACGTACCAAAGCTACTGCTATTGCAACAATGACACATTCGGGATATACTGCTTTTAAATTATCGAGTCATCGACCGAAAGCAAATATTTATGTATTTACCGATAATTATCAAATCCTTACAACGCTTAATTTAGTGTGGGGAGTTCAAGGTTTTTATTATGATAAAAATATCAGTACTGATCATACTATTGCTGATATTAAATTTATTTTGAAAAAAGGAGGGTTTGTAAAATCAGGTGATCTTGTGATTAATATTGCAAGTGCACCCTTGAGTGAAAAAGGGAAATCGAACATGATAAAATTGAGTGCTATTGATTAGATGTGAGATGTGAGATGTTAGATGTTAGAAAAAAATAAAAAAAGATAAATTGGAAAACAAATGAGAAAAATATATTATTTAGGAACTTGCTCTACATGTGCCAGAATTATTGGAGAGTTGGGGTTAAAGAATAAAAAATTTGAGTTTCAGGATATAAAAACGGAGAAGATAAGTGCGAAACAATTGACTGAACTAAAAAAAATGGCAGGAAACTATGAAGGTTTATTTAGTCGGATTGCGATCAAATACAGGGCCTTTGGACTTGACAAGAAAAAACTGACGGAAGAAGATTATAAAAATTACATTCTTGAAGAGTACACTTTTTTGAAACGACCGGTAATTATTATTGGAGCTAAACTATTTATAGGTAATTCTAAAAATACTGTTGCGGCTGTGAAAGCTGAGTTATACCGCATGCAATGAGGTTTTAGAGAATTATACCGCATTGTTGCGGTGCGGCATAACTGAAAGTACGTTTCGTAAACTCAACTACTTTCAATATATAATTATTTTGTTTCTCTCATTAGGCAGCCTAGGCTATGAATAAAATTGTTAAAGCACATTTAGCATTGTTGGCTGCAAATCTTATTTATGGTGCTAATTATTCAATAGCCAAAGAGGCTATGCCGGCTTATGTTCAACCATTTGCTTTTGTAATATTGCGGGTTGGTGGGGCATTGATATTATTCTGGATTGTAAGTTTATTGTTTGTCAGAGAAAAAATCGACCGGAAAGATCTGCCTTATTTTGCGCTTCTGGCTTTGTGCGGAGTAGCAATAAATCAACTTTTATTTTTGAAAGGGCTGAGTTTATCTACCCCTATTAATGCCGGTATAATTATGGTTTCTAACCCTATTGTTGTTTTGCTGATTGCAACAATAGCATTAAAAGATAAAATTTCGGTCAGTAAAATATTCGGTATAACTATAGGTGTGGCGGGCGCTTCACTTCTTTTGTTATTTAATAAAACATTTTCATTTGGTTCAGAAACAATCAGAGGGGATACGATGATATTGATCAACTCAATATCATGGGCGGGATACATAGTTTTGGTAAAACCGTTGATGAATAAATACAACACATTTACAATTGTAAAATGGGTGTTTTTATTCGGGTTTTTTTATGTATTGCCTTTCGGATTTAGTGAATTTAAACAAATAGACTGGGTTACAATGCCTATTAGTATTGTATGGGATATCCTGTTTGTAATAGTCGGAACTACTTTTTTTGCCTATGTTTTAAACACCTACTCTCTGCGGGCATTAAGTCCTGCTGTGGTAAGCATCTATATTTATTTACAACCTTTTTTGGCTACGCTTATTGCAGTTTATTATTATCGCAACGATGAACTTGACACTAGAAAATTAGTGTCGGGAGTTTTAATTATTATTGGTGTTTATCTTGTTAGCCGGAGTCCGAAAAATGTAGAATTAAAAAAACAAAGCAATACCCTTTTGAATTGAACCTTTTCTTGTACCTCACCCCCAACCCCTCTCTCCTTCGACAGGCTCAGGATAAACTCGGAGAGGGGAGCGATGGACTAAAGCACAATGCGCTTTTCAATTAAATTGTAACTCGTAATCCAAATCCCATTTTAAGTCCAACACCTGTTATACTGCCCAATTCTGGGATATTTGTGTTACTTAAAAAAGGACGGGCTTCATAAAAAAGATGAAGCTGTTTGAAGAATTCTTTTTTTGCACCAACTCTAAAATCGATGCCTAAAGGCAAATATGCGGCAAATTGGAAACCATTATTATTGATGAATCGTTCCGATTGAGATAAATTATTATTGCCGGATGAAGACGAGATTATATATGCCGGTTTTATGGCTCTGCGTTCAGTATAATCAATATCAGTAAATGCCATTACAGTTTCTCCGGCTTCAATTCCAATTCCTCCATAAAGTGACCAACGGGCAGCCTTATTAGTGCGATAAATAGCAGAAACATCTACTTTAACTTGTTGGGATGTATAATTCATCTTATATGAATGGGAAGTTACTGAATCAGAATATACTGTTTGTCCGGTTTGGCTGGAGATAAGAGTATCATAGGGTTTAGTATCTGTTTTAGTAAAACTATTTGAAATGTTTATTCCTGTAAAAGATATTCCGACACGAAATTCAGTTGTTGATTTATTGTTTTCATTATTTAATCTGGCAATTCCGAGACTTGCTCCAAATGCAGGTCCACCCATCCCACCATAACCTTTGGAGGCAATATATCCGTTCATATTTGCACTTAATAATGTGGATTGTGGGTTCAGCTTTTGAAAATCAGTGAAGGAGCCTCTAGGTGATTGTTGAACCTCTGCTCCAAGCAAAATGTTTGCATCCACTATTTTAAATTTTCTTTTTGTGAGTTTGTCATTATTACCTTTTTCATCGTTTTGGCTGAAAGCCTTTGCAACTGCTGCGCAAGCCATAAGGATACACACCCATTTTATTTTTCTCATTTGATTTTAATTTTAGAAGATGAATTTAAAAAATATTTTAACAATTGCCTAACGAAAAAATAAACAAAGTATTGTTTAGCTTTTTGTTTCAACGATTTATTTGTATTCAATTCCGTTTAAAGAGTCGGTAATTCCTGCTTCGTTCCAATCTAAATTTTTATTAGCTTTACATCGCAAAAAGGTAATAAAGAAGGAATAAGTGTCAACTAAAATAAAAATAGTATGAGTATTGCAAAAGAACAAGTTTTAGAAGCATTAAAAAATGTAGAAGATCCGGATTTAAAAAAAGACCTGGTAACACTTGGTATGATAACGGAGTTGGTAGTGGATGGCAAAAATGTAAGTTTTACCGTAGTGCTTACAACGCCTGCCTGCCCAATGAAAGAGATGATCCACAAGGCTTGTGTTAATGCTGTTTTACATTTTGTAGATGCAAGTGCGAATGTGAATGTAAAAATGACTTCCAATGTAACATCGCGCAAGAATAGTGGACCATTACTACCGAATGTGAAAAACATAATTGGGGTAGCATCCGGAAAAGGAGGGGTTGGGAAATCAACTGTAGCTTCCAACTTGGCGTTGGCATTGGTAAAATTAGGTGCTACCGTTGGTTTGGTTGATGCCGATATTTATGGGCCATCTCAAACAATAATGTTTGATGTAGTACGTGAAAAGCCAATGATTAAAGTGATTGATGGTAAAAATAAAATTATTCCGGTTGAAAGTTATGGGGTAAAATTATTATCAATTGGTTTTTTTGCAGATACATCACAAGCTATAGTGTGGCGGGGACCAATGGCTGCGAAAGCTTTGATACAAATGTTTTCGGATGCGGAATGGGGAGATCTGGATTATATGATTATTGATTTGCCTCCGGGAACGGGAGATATTCATTTGTCATTGGTTGGTGCTGTTCCTTTGAATGGTGTTGTGATAGTAAGTACACCACAGGTAGTAGCTTTAGCAGATGCAAAAAAAGGAGTTGGAATGTTTCGGTTACCATCTATCAATGTGCCTGTTTTAGGCATTGTAGAGAATATGGCCTATTTTACACCACCTGAATTGCCAAACAATAAATATTATATTTTTGGAAAAGATGGCGCCAAAAAACTTGCCGAAGAATTAGAGGTTCCATTGTTAGGAGAAATACCATTGGTACAAAGTATTTGTGAAGCAGGTGATATTGGTCGTCCGGCAGTATTGCAAAATGATACACCACAAGCAATTGCATTTTTGGAAATGGCAACTAAGGTTGCGCAACAATTATCGATACAAAATTCGAAAATTTCTGCCCCGAAGACGGCAGATGTTAAGTGGTAAATAAAACCACTATGGTAAAAAAAATTCCTTTTTAATACAGCGCTGATAACTCAGATGATAAAAATAAAATATGATTTAAAAACATTTATTTTATTTGGATTAATCATTGTAATCTGTATTATCAGCGCACCTTCCTCTTTAGCTCAAAATAAAAACTCTATTAGTGAGCAAAGTCGAATCATTGATTCACTTTTAGCACTTATTAAAAAGGATGGGGCGGATACCAGTAAAATAAATCACTTGATTTTTCTTGCTGATGAATTACGAAATAATGACCCTAAAACTTCAATTGAGTATGCAAAGCAAGCTTTACTCCTTTCTGAATTAAAAAAATTCAAGAAGGGTGTTGGAGCAGCAAATATCATTATAGGAACGGCAATTACTAATTTGGGGGAATATGAGAATGCCTTAAAATATCTATCAGCAGGGTTAGAAATTTCTAAAAACATAAACGACAAAAAAAATATTGCGAGAGCCTTAGGCAACATCGGAATTATCTATGATGACTGCGGAGATTATCCAAAAGCGTTGGACTACTATTTGAAGTCATTGAAAATAGACGAAGGTTTGAATAATATAAAAGGAATTTCTTCTGAGCTTGGTAATATTGGACTTGTATATGTTAATATAGGTGATTATTCCAAAGCTTTGGATAATTATTTTAAGGCATTGGAAATTATGGAAGCTGTGTTGAAAAAATATAGCGCCATTGGAAATGCCCATGAAATAAGGAGAAGTAAATATGGAATTGCAGCAAACCTTGGAAATATAGGAATTGTCTTTAATGAAAGAGAAGATTATCCCAAAGCATTAGACTATTATTTCAAAGCATTAAAAATAAC
>JAHEYA010000222.1 GCA_023251855.1 Bacteroidota bacterium | reverse complement strand
GAAAAAACAGATCTCAAAAAATCACTTTTTATCACATTTTAAAAAGTTTCTAACAAAATAATTCACATTCATTTTTGTTTAATTCAAACTGTACAATTAAATTTTATTTAATAAGTTTGTATTTAGCTAAATTAATTTTAATACAAAAATTCGTGAATCCTTCTCAGGAACGCCATTCTTCATTTATCCAGACTTTGTACCGCGAAATGAATCGCTATAGTTTAAGCTATATTTATCGTGGAGGATTTTCGAGTGATCTTACAAGTAAAATATTATCACTTGCAGAGACTAATATGGAAAATCAAAGTGAGGCATCTGCTACCAAAAAAAAGGTGTATTTTATAATGGTTGAATCCCTCCAAAATATTACCAGGCATCAGTCTGTACCAAACAAAGAAAATAATGATAAATCCAGTTTTTTTGTTATACAGCATTTACAAAATGATTATTTTATTACTTCCGGAAATATTGTTGAGAATAAAAATGTTGACTCCATAAAATCCAAGATAAGTAAGGTTAATAGTCTTAACAAAGAAAGTTTAAAAGAGTATCATAAAGAAATGCTTTCTCAGAATGAAGTTTCTGACAAAGGAGGTGCAGGGTTGGGATTGATTGAAATGGCAAGGAAATCAGGGAACAAATTAGTATATGATTTTAAAGAAATTGATCCCGAGTTTTCTCATTTTTATTTTCAGATAAAAGTATCTGTACCGGAACCCGTTCCTGCTTTTCAGGATATAAATACAGACCGACTTAAATGGATAGAGGGATTAGAAAACCTTATTTTAGAAAAAAACCTGAACCTCATTTACCAAGTTGATTTTACTCAGGAAAATTTAATCAGTATACTCTCCATGACTGAAGGAAATATCGGGAACAAAGAGGATATTGCTTTAAGAAAAAAGATTTTCAATATTATTGTTGAACTTTGTCAAAATATCTATAAACACGCAGATGAACCTGAAACAGGGAAACATGGGAAATCAGGCATTTTGTTAATTGGAGAAAAAGATGGGGATTATGTTGTTACCACCGGAAATTTAATTTTGAATTCTAAAATTGCACCTTTATGTGCTGCCTTAGACAAGGTGAACAATGCTGATTTTGATGAATTAGAAAACCATTTTACTAAAATCATTATGCAGGAAGAAGATGTGAATAAGAAGGGTGCAGGACTAGGTTTTCTTGATATAAAAATGAAGAGTAAAAATAATCTGTCGTATTATTTTAGTCCTGCTGAAGGTGATTATTCATTTTTTGAAATCCAGGTGAAAACCTCAGTAAAATAAAAAAATAGATTATGGAAACATTACATATAAAAGCAACAAGTGACACACCGAAAGTGCTTATGGATTCGGTTTCTGGCACTTTTGAAATAGCTGACAGATGTTTTCCTGAAGATGCTGTAAGATTTTTTGAACCAATTATTAATTGGATAAAAAATTATTCCGGAGCGCCAAATCAAACTTCAAATTTTAATTTCAAACTTGAATATTTTAATACTTCCAGTTCAAAACAAATATTCAAAATTCTTTTATTGCTGCAAGAACTTTCAACAAAAAACGAGGTAATTATTTCATGGTATTATAGCAAAGAGGATAGTGATATGCTTTCATCAGGAGAGCGCTACTCAAAGCTTACGGGCTTGAAATTTAATATGGTTGAAGTTTAAATACGTATTCCGATCACCAAAAGATCATCAATTTGCTCTCTGCTTCCTTTCCATTCAGACATTACCTTTTCTAATACTTTTCTTTGCTCCTCCATAGGTTGTAGATGAATTTTTTTGAGTAATTCTTGAAAAGGCTGATAATAGAATTTTTCATTTTTACTTCCACCAAACTGGTCTACATAACCATCCGAAAAAACATAAAGACAATCACCCTTTTCTAATTTTACTTTATGATTTGAGAACGGAGAAGCATTAGACATAGTGATCCCAAGAGATCTGCGATCAGCTTTTGTTTCTAATAATTCCGCATTTCTGATCAAATAAAGTGAGTTGTGCGCACCGGCATATTGCAATTCGTAATTTTTAAAATTGATCTTACATAGTGCTATATCCATGCCTTCTTTGTTAGAACCTAAGCTATTGGTCTGTTTTAAAGATTCAATAATTAATTTGCTTAATTCATCAAGTACTTTTGCAGGTTGATCTATGAGATGCTCTTTTACAACTTGTTCCAACAAATTATATCCCATCATACTCATCAAAGCTCCCGGAACACCATGTCCGGTACAATCAGCAGCAGCAAGCAATACCTCATGATCATTAATAGTATGCATCCAATAAAAATCACCACTTACAATATCTTTGGGTTGAAAAAAAACGAATGATTCGGGCAGAACAGATTTGATCACTTCATTTGTAGGCAGAATAGCCTGTTGAATACGCTTTGCATAATTTATACTATCAGTAATTTTTATTGTTTTTTCTTCAACTAAAAGTTTCTGGTTTTCAATAAGTAGATTTTTTCCCTCCAATAATTTATTGGCATATTTTTTTTGACGATAACCTCTGAAAATAAAAAATGCAAGAATCAATACCAAAGCAAAGCCCACAATAAAGGCATTTCGCTGAAGATTTTTCTTTTCTGTTTCTGCTTGTTGTTTGGTTATTTCTATATCTTTTTTTATTAATTCTTTATCCTTTTTTTCACTGTCATACTTCGTATTCATTTCAGTCATTTGTTTGCTGGACTGTTCATTATACAGAGTATCTTTAATCTCAGTATATAGCTTATGATAATTGTAAGCCTGCTTGTAATCTCCTGTTTCCTCATATAAATCATATAAAGCAATGAATGCATCTCTTACACCGAGTTTAAAGCCGATGGACTTACATAAATTTAATGAAAGGATATTATAATGTACTGCATCATCGTATTTTTTTTCCTTAAAATAAATATTTCCAATATTTGAATACGATACTGCTAATCCCTGTTTATTGCCGATTGCCATATTTATTTTTTGAGCTTTCATCTGACTCTCCAAAGCATTTTTGTATTTACCTTGTTCATAATAAACAAGTCCAATATTGTTGTAAGACATTGCTACTCCCTTTTTATCATTGATCTCTTCCCTGATTTTTAAAGCTTTTAACTGGTTCTCTAATGTTTTTTCCAAATTACCTTTGTACTCGTATATAATCCCAATATTGTTGTAATTAGTAGCTTCCAGAGCCTTGTTCCCTGTTTCTTTATTGATCAATAATGATTTGGAATAAAACTCTAATGCCTTATCATAATTACTTTGATTCATATAAATATTTCCTAAATTGAGGTAAGACATACCAATTCCACCCTTATCACCAATTTCTTCCCAAATTTTTAATGATCTTAAAAGGTGGTTCAACGCTATTTCAAAATTACCCTGCGTCCAGTAGATTAGTCCAATATTATTAATAGCATTTGCTATCCCGGTTTTATTTCCAATTTCTTCATAGGTATTTAAAGCTTTAGAAAAAAAATCTTTAGCCATCTCAAAATCACCTTTGTTCCAATAAACAACACCAATATTATTATAAGCGCCCGCTAAACCTTTTTTATAGTTTAATTTTTCACTCTCCTGTAACGCCTGTTGGGCGTACTGTCTGGCAGGTTCATTAGAACCGGTATTTGAATAATGCCTGCTTAGTTGAAGAAGGGTATTTATCCTTGAGGTATCTTGTTTTGAAGTTTTTAAAACAGTAATAAGAGAATCTATTTTATATTGCTGCGCCAGTAAAGAGCAAGATATAAGAACCAAGAAGCAAGACAAAAAGTAGTTCTGAAATTTTTTCACAATCAAATTTTATAAAACTAGATCAACTTAAAAACTTTATTCCCACCACCAACACATCATCCAATTGTTTATTATTTCCTTTCCAGGAATCAAATTCATTAGCCAGGTTATTTTTTTGTACCTCAGTACCTTGTTCCTCCATATTTTGAAGTAGTTTACCGAATTTTGCCGAAGAATATTTTTTGTTATTTTCACCGCCAAACTGATCTATAAAGCCATCGGTGAATAAATAAAAATTATCTCCTTTTTCAATTTTTATTTTTCGACTGGTAAAATTCAAATCCTTTTTGCCGAACATTCCACCAATTGAAAAAACATCACCATCTATTGTTTCTAATTGAGAATTTTTAATCAAATAAGAAAAATGATTTGCACCCGCAAATTCCACTTCCTTATAGGTCTTGTCTATAGCAATCACACTAATATCCATTCCATCATCCTGAGTATTTGAATCATTAGCATTTTGATGAAGAAGAGTAACGATTCCAATATTCATCTGATTAAGAATTTCTTTTGGTTGTGAAATATTTTTCACATTTATAATTTCATTCAACAATGTATTTCCAATCATACTCATAAATGCTCCCGGTACACCATGTCCGGTACAATCAGCCACAACAAGAATAAGTTTTTCCTTTTTTTCGGTGAACCAATAAAAATCTCCACTCACAATATCTTTAGGTCTAAAAAAAATAAATGATTCGGGAAGAAATAATTTTATTAATGTTTCAGCTGGTAAAATAGCCTGCTGAATACGTTTTGCATAATTGATACTTTCAGTAATTCTTAAATTTTTCTCCTCTACCAATTGTTTTTGCTTTTCAATAAGTATATTTTTTTCTTCTAATAATACATTTGTATTTTTCTTCTCACGATAACCCCTATAAATTAAAAATGCAAGTACTAATACCAATAAAAATCCAACAATGAATGCGTTTCGCTGAAGATTTTGTTTTTCGGTTTCGGCAAGCTGTTTATTTATTTCTGCATCTTTTTTTATTAATTCTTTATCCTTTTTTTCACTGTCATACTTTGTATTCATTTCGGCCATTTGTTTGCCCGACTGCTCATTAAGCAGGGTGTCCTTTATTTCAGAAAATCGTTTGTGATAGTTAAAAGCCTGCTTATAATCACCTTTTGCATCAAACAGATCGGATAAGGATGCATATGCATCTCTCATACCTACCTTATATCCAAGGGATTTATTCATGTTTAATGATTGGTTCAGATAATGAAAAGACTCTTCATATTTTTTTTGTTTCATGTAAACATTACCAACATTGGTATAACAAACTGCTACTCCCTCTTTGTTCCCAATTTCAATATTTATTTTCG
This sequence comes from Bacteroidota bacterium, assembly GCA_023251855.1. Classification (GTDB taxonomy): domain Bacteria; phylum Bacteroidota; class Bacteroidia; order 2-12-FULL-35-15; family 2-12-FULL-35-15; genus 2-12-FULL-35-15. The sequence goes on along the minus strand of JAHEYA010000222.1, from coordinate 34 downwards.
CTGATTTCAATTGATTTTCTAAAGACCTCACATA
>JAHEYA010000221.1 GCA_023251855.1 Bacteroidota bacterium | reverse complement strand
GATATCTCAGGATCTGAGAAGCTGTATGCAGGATAACTTTGGTGGTTTTGGTGTTGGTTTTGTTCCAATAACCTCTATTGTTGCAGGTTTTAGAGGAAGTATCATTCATACTTTTGATGGTTGGACAACCTACAATCTCTTGAAATTGCCTCCTCCCGATCATTCATTAGGAATCTCGGGATATGGCTTCATACCTACTAAATATAATAGTAATGATTCTGCAAACACCAATCAAAGCTGGGTGAAATACATTACCGTTAACAAAAAACATATTAATAAATTTTATGAAATAAATTTGCTTTTTGGGAAAAGTGATAGTGCAAACTATGTTGTTATCAATGGTTTTCGCTATTTGCTGAAAGGCCATTACCCAGTCAATCAATTATCAATTAAGACAAAATATCCATCTCAATCCATTAATGCGAATTTTCAATGTAAGTCTCCGATTGATATTTTTGGTTTCAGTATGGAAAGTGATAGCGGTGTGTATGTTGATAATTTTTCATTTCGTGGTAGCTCCGGTTTACCTATTGCCAGGGTATCTCAGAGTGTTTATGCAGGAACAAATAATATTCTTAATTATGACCTGATCATACTGGAATATGGTTTGAATGCTGTAAATCCTAGGATCACCGACTTTACCTGGTATGAAAAAGGAATGAATAATGTAATTAAACATATGAAGGCTAGCTTTCCACAGGCAAGTATTTTACTGGTCAGTGTCGGTGATAAAAGTTATCGCAATGGAACAGCTTATGAAACAGACCCCAGCGTGCCAATTCTAGTAGAAACACAAAAAAGAATGGCAAAAAATAATAAGATCGCTTTCTGGAGTTTGTATGATGCAATGGGTGGTAATGGTTCTATGGTAAAATGGGTGGAAGGTGATACTACTCTGGCTTTGGTCGATTATGCACATTTTAATTTTAAAGGGGCCCACAAAGCCGGTAAATTATTATATAACAGATTGATCAATGAATACAATGCTTATAATAAAAAAAATGCACCGGTAGCTTTGCCTGTGATTCAGGAAGAAAATAAAGATTACGATCTGAAATGAAAAAAAACTTTTTTTTTATATTGATTTTTTTCTCCCTTTTTTTTCAGAAGGCAAATGCTCAGTTGCCCTTTGCGAATGACACTATTGCTATTGATTCAACTTCCTACTCTCAATTTACATTCATACGTGAAGATTTAAATAAAATTGAGAACGACAATAGTTCATTTCATTTTTTTTATAAAAAATTGTTTGAATTACAGGAAACTAAAAAAGGACGGGTAGATATTGTCCATATTGGTGATTCACATCTTCAGGCCGATCATTTTTCCGGAACAATTCGTCAGAAATTACAATTAAAATTCGGTAATGCCGGCAGAGGATTATTATTTCCATATCAGGTCGCCAAAAGTAACAGCCCGCCTTCATACACAACTTCCAGCAATAAAATATGGGATTCAAAACGAAATGTGTTTTATGATAAACCTTTACCCATTGGTATCAGCGGATTTACCATCGAAACAACTGATTCTGTTGCCGAAATAAATATAACGGTGAAAGACCAGCCCGGATTAGGATACAGCTTTACTAAATTTACTTTGTTCCATGAAAAAGGTCTTCATAATTACGATATTACAGTTTGCGATGAACTCAATTGCTCGAAAGGAACACTACTTTCAACCGATACATCAATTAATTCCTTTGTTTCTGAGTTAAAGTTTGAAAAACCAATTTCTCAGATCATATTACGAAATAGATCTACAGATACCCTTCATCAGCGGAGTACACGTATCTATGGAATGATGTTGGAGAATGATTCTGCCGGTATTTTATATAATATGATCGGTGTAAATGGTGCTGAATACAGGCATTACCTGAGGTCGAAATATTTTATGCAGCAACTTCCTTATTTGAATGCTGATCTGGTAATTGTTTCTTTAGGTACTAATGAGGCATTTGTCGCAGGTTTTGATCCGGTCGCATTTTATAAACATATAGATACACTCATTACAAATATTAAATTGGCTTGTCCCAATGCCTCGGTTTTATTAACTACTCCGGCCGACTCGTATCGTAAGTCACGAAAAGGAAAAATAAAAAATCCGGATATGGAAAAAGCAAGAGTAACCATTATCAACTATTGTTTACAACACAATTTACCCTACTGGGATCTGTATGAAATTATGGGTGGTTTTGGTTCCATGGGAAAATGGTTCACCTCTCATCTATCCGCAAAAGACCGTGTACACTTTAATGCAAGAGGTTACCAGATACAGGGTGATTTGTTTTATAAAGCTATAATGAATGGATTTGAAAAATATATAGGACCGAAATAAGAATTAAATTTTCTTACTCACATAGTTAAACCTCATAAACAAAAGCACAGCAGCCATTGTCAGTCCTAATGATAAACCTATCCAAATTCCAACTACACCATAATTAAGTTTAAATGCAAACCAATAACTCATTGGTAAACCAATTCCCCAATAAGCAACAAGTGTAACAATGGTTGGTATGGTAACATCATTGATTCCTCTTAAAGCTCCCAAACCTACTACTTGAACTCCATCACTTAATTGGAAAAAGGCTGCAATAATCAATAAGGTAGAGGCTATTCCGGTAACAGCACTATCATTATTGAAAAAAGTAGGTAGTACATCCCTAAATACAATAAAACCAATTGCCGAACAACTCATAAATGCTAATATCATTATAAATGCACTAGAAGCTGCAATCCGCACTCCTGCACGGTTTTTTAATCCAAATTGATTTCCAACTCTAACGGATGCAGCTGCTGATAAGCCACTGGCCATCATGTAGGTGATTGCTGCAACCGATAATGCAATTTGATGAGCAGCCTGTGCTTCCGGACTTATCCAGCCTATCATGATCACTGCGAAGCTGAATGCACCAACCTCAAATACCCATTGTAAGCCAGAAGGAACACCCAATGCCAGAATCTTTTGTATCAGCTCTTTTGAGATATTTTTTAAATTAAAACCTTTCCAATATACCTTAAAATGTCTGTTATAATAAACATACAAAAACATGGCAATGGCCATTGCTACACGTGAAATAAAGCTTGCCCAGCAGGAGCCCATCAAACCCATTTCAGGAAATCCCCAATGTCCGAATATCATTAAATAATTAAGTAAAATATTCAACAGGTTGGAGCCAATCGTTATGATCATTGCTACTGCCGTGTAGGAAAGTCCTTCAATAAATTGTTTGAAAGCCGAAAAAATACAAAGTGGTATCATTCCCAATAGCATTACATTTAAAAAAGGAATTGCCATGTCAACAACTTCCTGTTTTTGGTTGAATAGGTTTAAAACAGGGGATATCAGTAGTAAAACAATAAATAAAATGATGCCTAAAATCGTATTGATAATGATACCATGTTTTAATAATGCTGCATTTTCTGAATAATTTTTGGAGCTGTCGGCTGCCGCTACCAGTGGTGTTACACCATATGAAACACCTATTCCAAAAACAAGAACTAAAATGTATAAACTGTTTGCTAATGCAACTGCTGCCTGTGGGATCGTTCCAATTTGACCTACCATAGCGGTATCTACCACACCAACCATAATATGCCCCAATTGACTCAACATTACCGGATATGCGAGTAAGATGGTTTTTCTATAGTTGGTTTTGTATTCAGATGATAATAAAGATTGCATAGGATTGCAAATGTATATAAAAATAAGAATGACCACTAGGGCACTAAATTCACTAAGATTCAAGAGAATAACTTAGTGCTCCTTAGCGTTCTTAGTGCCTTAGTGGTAAACTTTCATTCATAAGTCAAACATGCAACCTTCTCATACCAAAAACCATCTGCTTTGCAGTTTGAAATTATTTTTTTTACATTTATCCCGCTTGTAAAACCTGTTAGAATACTTTAAATGAAAAATTATAGGATGGCCAACTTCTTTTCTCCCACCTTACCAATTGTTAAAACATTGGTTCTTTTATTTTTCTCCATTTTTTTTGTGAGTGTATCAGTTGCTCAAAACAGTAGTTACGACAACCGCTTGCTTTCAAAATTTTCAAAAAATGAACTTACTGAAATGCAAACAAAAAATCCGGATACGTTTGCTTATTGGAATTTTTATGTTTCAAATTCCTATCAAGTTGTGGAGCTACCAAACGAAAAATCAAATGCACATGAAATAAAAGGAACGGTGAAATTGAAAGATATAAATGCTATAAATATTTTTGATTTAAAATACACCCCTCTCGCAAAGGATTATCAATACTATCGTATAGAGGGTACAACAAAATTATTGGTGATCCTTTCCGAAGAACAAATAAAAGCATCCTTAAAGAACACAGGTAAGCAAACAAAATAAGTGTATTAAATGAAAATCAGAGTATTTTTTATTTTATTTTTTATTGCCTCTCTGGCAGTCAGATGTACTGCTCAGATTCTAATAACTGATGCAGGTTTTCCTCCTTCAAGCCCAGTCAATTGTACTCTTTTTAATGATGGTTCTGTTACCAACTTTTTTGATTCGGGTGGTGCCGGTTCAAACTATGGAAATAATGAAAACAATACAATTACTATTTGTCCGGACTTAATAAGTGGTGATAAAATTTCTGCTTCTTTTGCCACTAATATTGGCTTTTCATGGAATGTGGATGCTTCCGATACACTTTTTGTTTATGATGGTCCTTCTACTTCCTCTCCATTGCAAGGTGCTTATAACAGCTCCACTAATCCAAATGGTGTTTTTATTGTTGCCAGCTGGAATAATCCAACAGGTTGTTTAACATTCAGATTCAAATCAAATGGTTCAACAACCGGAACAGGTTGGGGTGCTAACATTTCCTGCGGTAACCCTCCACAACCTTTTCATCCGCACATCCAGGCATTTTTAAATGGTTCCGGTTCTAATATTTTAAATCCGCTGGATACCGGCTATGCTAATATTTGTTTTGGAGATTCTATTTTATTTGTTGCTACAGGTACATACCCCTATGCACCCGTATTTCCTGCCACAACTCCAGGGTATGTTCAAAATGATGATAATAGCACTTACCTCTGGAATATCAGCAATGGTTCAAGTTCAACAAATGATTCAGTTTGGTTTAAACCTCCAAACAGATCAGGTTATTTAGTAACCTTAAGAATGACGGATGTAGTGAATC
>JAHEYA010000220.1 GCA_023251855.1 Bacteroidota bacterium | reverse complement strand
AATAAAAAAAAGCCGTTCCTCAAAATATGGTGATTATCGACCTCCTGTTAAAGGTGAAAATCATCTGATAACGATCAACCACGACATGAATAAATATGCTTTTTTGATCACTCTTGTTCACGAAATTGCACATTTATCAAATTACAATAAACATAAAAACACAGTAAAACCGCATGGAGAAGAGTGGAAACTTCATTATAAATTACTTATGCAACAATTCTTAATCCCTGATATTTTCCCGGACGATGTAATAATTGCACTGCGCAAATACATGGCTAACCCTGCCGCATCAAGCTGTTCAGATACCGAGTTATTACGGGTTCTAAAAAGTTATGACCAGCGTCAACATACAATTTTGCTGGAAGAACTACCTATTAATACCCTTTTTCAATATAACAAAAACCGTAATTTTATTAAAGGGGAGCAGGTCAGAAAACGATTTAAATGCAAAGAGGTTCATACTAATAAAATCTATTTGTTTAATCCCGTCACAGAAGTAACAATAGTGCCTCACTCCCCTGATTTAACAAGTACAAAGGCGATTTAATTAAAATTAATCAATAAATCCGTTTAACCTGCAAGGTTTTTCTTAAATTTGTTTCCCGTCTTAAAAAGCATTGTAATTACATTTAAAAATATTTTAAATGAACACAACTACAGTTGGTAAAAGTAATGAGTTGATAGTGTCGAAATTGGCTGATAATATTGTCGGCTCCGAAATTATTAAACTGGCCGCTGAAATAAACGAAAAGATTAAAAAAGGGGAAAATGTTTACAACCTTACCATAGGCGATTTTAATCCTAAAGTATTTCCTATTCCGGCCGCATTAAAACAAGGTATTATAAATGCATATCAGGATGATCAAACTAATTATCCTGCTGCTGATGGTATGCCTGAGCTTCGTTTAGCTGTTTCTAAATTATTGAAAGAACGTTGTGATCTCGATTATAAATCTGATGAAATAGTTGTTGCGGGTGGTGCAAGACCGCTCATTTATGCCCTTTTCAGAGCCTTAGTTGATTCGGGAGACACTGTTGTTTTTCCTGTTCCATCTTGGAATAACAATCATTATACTTATTTAAATAATGCTAAAGCAATATTGATTGAGACTGCCCCATCAACTAATTTCATGCCAACAGCTTCTGATTTAAAACCTTATATCAGTTCAGCTAATTTGATTGCTTTATGCTCTCCCCTAAATCCAACTGGTACAACATTCCGCAAAAAAGATTTAGAAGAGATCTGTGATTTGATTTTGACCGAAAATGAGTCTCGTAATTCTAAAGCTCAGAAACCTTTATATTTAATGTACGACCAAATTTATTGGGAACTTACACATGGTGCTACAAAACATTATAACCCGGTAACACTTCGTCCTGAAATGAAAAATTATACTGTTTTTGTAGATGGCATTTCTAAATCATTAGCTGCAACAGGTGTTCGGGTTGGTTGGGCAATGGGACCAAAAAAAATTATTGAAAAAACAAAATCCATTCTAACACACATTGGTGCATGGGCTCCAAAAGCCGAACAAATAGCTACTGCGGCATTCTTAAATGACACAGAAAACTACAATGCGTTTTTAATTGATATTAAAACCAAAATACATGATCGTTTAGAGGGATTTTACATGGGTTTTAAAAATTTGAAAGCGGAAGGTTTTAAAGTGGATGCAATTGCTCCTGAAGCTACCATCTATCTTACTGTGCAGTTTGCTTTGCACAACCAAAAAACACAAAATGGAACACTACTAAAAACCACAAAAGATGTTACAAAATACATTTTAGACGAAGCAAAAGTAGCTTTGGTTCCTTTCTATGCATTTGGTGCATCCTCTGATTCAAGCTGGTATCGCTTATCTGTGGGAACATGTAAGATGGAAGATGTGAAAGTGGTAATAGAAAATTTACGTTTAGCACTTAAAAAGTTAAAATAGATTGGATATCTATATGAAAAGCAATAATTATTGTGTGATAATGGCCGGTGGTATTGGTAGCCGGTTTTGGCCCATGAGCAGAACTGCTCATCCTAAACAGTTTATGGATATTTTAGGAACCGGACAAACATTGTTACAACAAACATACAATCGTTTTTTACTTCTGTGCCCTAAAGAAAACATTTATATTGTTACTAACGATTCCTATGTTGGCTTGGTAAAAGAGCAGATCAACGGAATTGCAGACAGTACAATTTTAAGTGAACCTGTTCGTAAAAATACTGCCCCTTGTGTTGCCTATGCCTGCTATAAAATAGCCCAATTAAACCCAAACGCAGTTACTGTAATTGCTCCTTCCGATCATTTAATAACCAAAGAAGATACATTTGTAAAAGCCATAAAGTCCTGCTTCAAAAAAGCGGCTGATGAAGATTGCCTCTTAACCCTCGGTATTCGTCCAAGCCGACCTGATACCGGTTATGGCTATATTCAGTTCATAGAATCTGAAACAAAAGAAGACGATAGCCGGATCAAAAAAGTAAAAACATTTACAGAAAAACCAGATTTGGAAATGGCAAAATTCTTTTTACAAAGTGGTGATTTTCTTTGGAACTCCGGCATCTTTGTTTGGAGTGTAAAAAGTGTTATAAAAGCTTTTGAGATGCATTCCCCGGAAATCGGGACACTCTTCAAAGATGGAAATGCTGTTTACAATACTCCTAAAGAAGCTGATTTTATTGCCAATGTATATAATCGTTGTAAAAATATTTCAATCGATTATGCCATTATGGAAAAAGCAGAAAATGTGTATGTACGTGCCTCCGTAATTGGCTGGAGCGATCTTGGTACTTGGGGCTCATTATATGATCACATAGAATGTGATCCTCAAAAAAATGCTATTGTTGGCAAAAATGTAATCAGTTATAATTCTAAAAATTGCATTGTCAATGTCCCTAAGGATAAGCTCGTTGTAATGCAAGGATTGGATGGTTATATTGTTGTTGAATCAGATGGAATACTTTTGATCTGCAAAAAAGAAGATGAGCAGCAAATAAAAACATTTGTCAATGATGTGAAAATAAAAAAAGGAGAAAAATTTATTTAAAAAATTATTCTGTTTTTTTTCACCACCCTCATTCTCAAATCTCAAATCTAGTATCTCATATCTCTCTTAATCCTCATACTCCTTATTTTTTTTCCCCTTATAGGTTCCTGAAAAATAGAGAATAAATCGTAATCCTAAAATACTCTGTTCTTTGTTCCAGTCAGCAAACATACTGAAACCCGCACCAACATCATACGTTATTTTTTTTACAATATCTCCCTGAATGTATAAGCCCGGCTGACTGTAAGACCTGTGCAAATTTCTTATTGAATCAATTGGAGTCACCTGATCCCCTGATGAGTATGAAACACCAATGAATGCAGCAAAATGATAATCCTTGTCTTCAAATCGTTTACCATATCCTAAATGAAGTTGGTAGTTGTTATAAAAACCAAAGCTTTCTCCTGTAAGCATTGCACCTGATTGAAAATAATGATGTTTGATATGAAAATTAAAATCCACACCACCCACAAAACCTAATTCGCGTTGATACGTTACATTTTGTTGCATACCACCACCAAACGTTAACCAGTTATTATAATATTGGAATTTATTATTGTTGATTACAAAAATGCTGTCTTTCAACTTCAGTTTTTTTTTACTTTTTAAAACGTCCGTTTTTTTATCATCAATCGCTTTATAGTGTTTGCCATTAATGATAAGCTCTTCTGGAGTTTTCAAAGTATCTGTTTGAGCAGATGTATGGATTGGAATAATGAATAGTATTGGCAGAAAAAATAATATGGAGAGATTTTTTTTCAAATGACACTATCACCCTGAAAGGGTTTCAAACCCTGTTAGTAGGGGTGTTTTACAAACAACACAAAACTATTCTTTCTAATGGAACAGTATTTTATTTCATAGAACCGCACATATCCTCCGGTTTCACCCATTCATCAAATTGTTCATTGGTCACCAAACTCATCACCCTGACAGGGTTTCAAACCCTGTTAGGGGTATTTTACCAACAACACAAAACAATTCTTCTAATGAACAGTATTTTATTTCATCGAACCACACATATCTTCCGGCTTCACCCATTGATCAAATTGCTCATTGGTCACTAAGCCCATCACCCTGCCAGGGTTTCAAACCCTGTTAGGGGTATTTTACAAACAACACAAAACTATTCTTTATAATGGAACAGTATTTTATTTCATCGAACCACACATATCTTCAGGCTTCACCCACTGATCAAATTGCTCATTGGTCACTAAGCCCAATTCTATTGATGCTTCACGTAATGTTTTATTCTCTTTGTGTGCTTTTTTCGCAATTTTTGCCGCATTTTCATACCCAATATGGGTATTCAAAGCAGTTACCAACATCAATGAATTTTCAAGATGTTGCTTAATGATTGTTTTGTTGGGTTCAATACCTTCTGCACATTTTTCATTAAATGATACACATGCATCGCCAAGTAACCTGGCTGATTGCAGCACATTTGCAGCAATCAACGGTTTAAACACATTTAATTCAAAATGGCCTGAAGCACCACCAATAGAAACCGTTACATCATTTCCAATTACCTGAGCACAAACCATTGTTAATGCTTCAACTTGTGTTGGATTTACTTTTCCCGGCATAATAGATGATCCGGGTTCATTATCCGGAATTATAATTTCACCAATTCCGCTTCTTGGTCCGGAGCTAAGCATTCGAATGTCATTTGCAATTTTCATCAATGCAACTGCCGAACGCTTCAATGCTCCCGACAACTCAACCATAGCATCATGTGCAGCCAATGCTTCAAATTTATTGGGTGCTGTTACAAATGGTAAGCCGGTAAGTTCAGCAATTTTTTTTGCCACCAAAACATCATATCCTTTCGGAGTATTTAAACCTGTTCCTACTGCTGTTCCTCCTAATGCCAATTCACTAACCACTTGCAAAGCATTATTAATAGCGCGAATGCTATTGGTGATTTGTTGAGTATACCCCGAAAATTCTTGTCCCAGTGTTAAAGGAGTTGCATCCATAAAGTGTGTACGCCCTGTCTTTACTATACTTTTGAAATCTTCTGATTTTTTTTTTAAGGTATTTCTTAATTTTTCCATTCCCGGAATTGTAATATCAACAACTTGTTTATACGCTGCAATATGCATAGCCGTT
>JAHEYA010000219.1 GCA_023251855.1 Bacteroidota bacterium | reverse complement strand
AAAACAATATTAAAATCGACCTGATTGCTAATCCCAGTGTTAATGGTAGAACCACACAAGGAGTTATCAATTTTGAATTGCCACAACTTGATACATCAAAAGCAACATTTGTAACTCTTCTTATCGGGGTGAATGATTGGGTAATAGGAACCGATGCAGAAACATTTCAAAATAGATTAATTTATATTATTGATCATATTGAGGCACAATTACCTGATAAAAACAAATTGGTTTTAATCACTGTACCGGATTTTGGTGTAACACCGGCATCAGGTAATTATAGCCGTGGAAGGGATGTTTCAAAAGGTCTTGCAGAATTTAATACGATTATTCTTTCAGAAGCAAAAAAACGCAATTTAAAAACTGTTGATCTTTTTGAGATCTCAAAAAAAATGGTGGCAAATTCCGGTTTAGTTGCTCCAGATGGTTTACATCCTTCAGCAAAAGAATATGCAGTATGGGAAATGGTTATTTACCCTGTGGTTTACGATTTGTTGGTAAACAAGTAGTGTTATGTGAAATGTAAGATGTGAAATGGAAAATGTGGATTTTGGCTATGCGATTGGCTCTTAACCATCTTACATCTGCCATTTTACATTTTATATATCAATAGATAATTTTTTAACCCACTAATTATCCAAACAACCTTTTAGTTTTTTTTCTTGCAAATCATTCTCCTTTAAATAAAAATGATTTGTATCAGTACCTATTCTGACTCCCGTCATTTATGCTGAACGCAAAAATATTGTCCTTTGCCTGAGTAGCTGATTAAATTCTAATATTAGTTTCAAAATAAATTTAAAACTTTAAAAATGAAAACTTTAAAATTAATAACCGCTGTATTTTGTTTTCTTTCGCTTACATCATGTGTTGCCAAAAAGAAATTTCTGTCACTAGACATGAGCTACATGTCTCTTGATTCGGATTATAAAAAGTTGAAAGAAACAGAAAAAAAATGTGAAGAACAGTTGAAAGATTCTAAATCACAAGCAAACAGCCTGACACAGCAAATAAACGGGTTGACACAGCAAAAAAAATCGCTTGAAGAACAGGTGGATTATTTAAAAAAGAATAGCAACCTTGTTTTAAGTGCACTTGGGGATATGTCTGTTTTATCAACCAAACAAGCGGAGAGTGTAAAAAAATCTCTTGAAACTTTATCAGAAAAAGATAGTTATATAAAAAGTCTTCAAATTGCAATGTCACGCAAAGACTCACTCAACATGCAACTTGTAATGAATCTGAAGGGAGCACTTGGGGACATGAATGACAAGGACATCAACATTAAAGTAGAAAAAGGTGTGATTTATATTGATATTTCCGACAGGCTTTTATTTAACACCGGACAATTTGCTGTAACTGAAAATGCAAAAAAGGTTTTAGGAAAAGTTGCAAAAGTATTAAATGCACACCCCGACATTGAATTTATGGTAGAAGGCCATACCGATAGTGTACCTTTTCAAACTGCCTGCCTGGACGACAACTGGGACCTTAGTGTGAAACGCGCCACATCTGTTATCAGAATTTTACATAAAGAGTATAACATGAGTCCTTCCAGAATGAATGCTGCAGGCCGGGGTGAGTTTCTGCCGGTTGCTTCCAATGATACTGATGAAGGTCGTGCACTCAATCGCAGAACACGCATAATTATTTTGCCTCAACTGGATCAATTCTTTAAATTATTAGTAAAAAAATAGAACCCTTTTTACTTGATTTCCCCTTCCTTTGAAGGGTTTTCATGAGTATTAATTTATCTGCATTTCTTTCGCTGTTTCCAAAACTGAAGGTGTGAATTAAGACTTAAAAACGTACTGCAAAAATTTGTACATTTGTCATTCAAATTTATCAGAATGGCACGTAAAATCAAAGATACAGAGGATCTTCCAAAAGCAAAAATCAATAAAACTTCTTTAAAAAAAACGTTTCGTTTATTTAAGTATGTAGGTTCAAATAAATGGAAATTATATTTGGGTATGCTCTTTCTATTGTTAACAGGTGGAACAGCATTAATATTTCCTTTAATGTTAGGCGGGCTTGTTAAAACAGTTGAACTCCACGACTTTTCAAAGATCAATGAAATAGGAATTTATTTAATACTTGTGCTTACTGCCCAGTCCGTTTTTTCTTATTTCCGTGTTTACCTTTTTGTGAATTATACAGAGAATACACTGGCTGCACTTCGCCAGGCAGTATATTTTCATTTGATAAAATTACCAATGGAATTTTTTGCACAAAAACGTGTTGGTGATTTAAATAGCCGGATGTCGGCTGATATAGCTCAGATCCAGGATACACTTACTACTACCATTGCAGAATTTTTACGACAGCTTATTCTTATCATCGGAGGCATTTGTTTGCTACTGGTAATTTCTCCAAAACTAACACTGTTGATGCTCGCCATTGTTCCGGTTGTTGCAGTTGCAGCAGTTATTTTCGGACGATTTATAAGAAAAACATCCCGGGAGGTTCAGGAAAAAATAGCAGAATCAAACACTATCATTGAAGAAACCCTTCAAGGCATTACCAATGTAAAAGCTTTCGCCAATGAATTTTTTGAGAACTTACGTTATAAAAGTAGTACAGAAAAAATTGTACAAAAAGCAATACAAGGCGGCATATACCGCGGTGCTTTTGCTTCGTTCATTATTTTTTGTTTGTTTGGGGCCATTGTTGCTGTTATCTGGTATGGTGTAAATCTGGCTTCCAGAAACCAATTATTGATTGGTGATCTGATTTCATTCATTCTTTATTCCGCTTTTGTTGGAGCTTCTTTTGGAGGTATTGCCGAATTATATGCTCAACTTCAAAAAGCTGTAGGTGCAACAGAACGTGTATTTGAAATTTTAGATGAAGAGTGTGAATTACTTGATATAACTGATCGAAAAGAGGTTGTTAATCGTGTTGAGGGGAATGTGATTTTTGAAAATATTGCTTTTACTTATCCTTCCCGAAAGGAAATACAAGTTTTAAAAAATGTTTCTTTTACTGCTAAAAAAGGCGAAACTATTGCTATTATTGGACCAAGTGGCTCCGGAAAATCTACATTAGCATCCCTTCTCTTGCGTTTTTATGATCCGAAAAATGGAAAAATTTTAATTGATGAAAAAGATTCCAAAAACTTTTCACTTACTGAATTGCGTAATAACATGGCAATTGTACCACAAGATGTATTATTGTTTGGTGGAACGATTATGGAAAACATTGCCTATGGAAAACCAAATGCAACAATTTCTGAAATTACTGAAGCAGCGCGGAAAGCAAATGCATTGGATTTCATTTATTCCTTTCCTGAAAAATTTGAAACAGTTGTAGGAGAGCGTGGTATAAAGCTTTCTGGCGGTCAGCGTCAACGCATTGCAATTGCACGGGCTGTTTTGAAAGATCCAAGCATTTTAATTTTAGATGAAGCTACAAGTTCACTTGATTCAGAATCAGAACGAGTGGTGCAGGAAGCATTAGATAAACTGATGGTTGGACGAACTTCATTTGTTATCGCTCATCGTTTATCCACTATCCGTAAGGCTGATAAAATTATAGTTATTGATAAAGGGGAAGTTCGGGAGAGCGGCACACATGAAGAACTGATACTTCAGGAAAATGGGCTTTATCGCAATTTAAGCCGGTTGCAAACCGATTTAGCTTAAATGATGCAGATTACGAATAAAAAAAAATTTAGAGCCTGTTTAAATTTGTTAAAACACAAATACATCTACCATAATTTATTAGCGCAATGTCATTTCGACCGCAGGGAGAAATCCCCGTAAATGTTGAAAAAAAGAGATTTCTCCCTGCTGTCGAAATGACAAATAAAACAAATTATTAATAAAATTTAAACAGGCTCTTACGAATCTGTATTTGTTATTTTTTTATTCGATAGATTCGTAAATTCGCTACAATTCGTTATCTGTATAATAAATTCGTAAATTTACATCCCATTAAAATTCTCTCATGCTATGGAAGAGCAAGTTGTAATTGATCTAGAAGCCGAAAAAAAAGAAATACTGAAACGTTATGGCAAATTGCTCAGAGCGTGTCGCAGAACCTTAGAAAAGGGCGACAAGCTTTTTATTCGCAAAGCCTTTGATATAGCCCTGGAAGCGCACAAGGATATGCGCAGAAAATCCGGAGAACCTTATATTTATCATCCAATTGCAGTTGCACAGATATGTGCTGAAGAAATTGGCTTGGGTACTACCTCCATAGTTTGTGCACTTTTACATGATGTTGTTGAAGATACTGATCTTACACTTGATGATATCAAAGTATTATTTGGAGAAAAAGAAGCTAAAATAATTGATGGGCTTACCAAAATATCAGGAGTATTTGACCAGGGCTCCTCTTTACAGGCAGAAAACTTCAGAAAAATGTTACTCACTCTTTCTGATGATGTCAGGGTAATCCTTATAAAACTTGCCGACCGCCTTCATAATATGCGAACATTGGGTAGTATGAAGCGCGACAAACAATTAAAAATTGCTTCAGAAACACTATACCTTTATGCTCCTTTAGCCCACCGTTTAGGTTTAAATGCAATAAAAAGTGAATTAGAAGATTTGGGCTTAAAATATACAGAACCTGAAATCCATAAGGAAATTCAGCAACATTTAAAAGAAGCAGAACCTGAGCGTAAAAAATTCATTTCAAAATTCATTCTTCCAATAAAAGAAATATTGGAGGAACAAGGAATGAAGTTTAGCATCATTGGCAGACCAAAATCAATTTATTCAATACACAACAAAATTAAAACAAAGGGTGTTACTTTTGAAAACATCTTCGATTTGTTTGCAATCCGCATTATCATTGACTCACCACCTGATACTGAAAAAGCTGATTGCTGGCGTGTTTATTCTATTGTAACTGATTTTTATCACCCTAGTCCGGAACGTTTACGTGATTGGATCTCCACTCCCAAAGCAAATGGATATGAAAGTTTACATGCAACAGTGATGGGTCCTGAAGGAAAATGGGTGGAGGTACAGATCCGTACAGTTCGTATGGATGAATTAGCAGAAAAAGGATATGCTGCACATTGGAAATATAAAGACAGCGGTTCTGAGAACCAACTGGATGATTGGATCAGAAAGATACGGGAAGTTCTTGAAAGTCCGGAAGAAAATGCCTTGGAATTTCTAGATGATATTAAGCTCAATTTATTTGCTGAG
>JAHEYA010000218.1 GCA_023251855.1 Bacteroidota bacterium | reverse complement strand
CTCCATCAAATGTCAATAAATACAGACCGTTTAAATGCCTACCGTATCATGTGGACACTCGTAATGTATGACCTACCTACCGAAACAAAAAAGGAACGTAAAGTTGCTTCGAGATTTAGAAAAGAATTACTTAATGATGGATTTAGCATGTTTCAATTCAGTATGTATGTGCGACATAGTTCCAGTTCTGAAAATGCGGATGTGCATAGCAAAAGGGTAAAGAAGAATTTACCGGAACACGGGAAAATAGGAATACTTCAGATAACAGATAAACAATTCGGGCAAATGGAATTATTTTATGGTTCCAAACCGATGGAATTACCCAATGTGCCTCAACAATTAGAGCTATTTTAAATGCAATGCTATGAAAAAACTAAATGTAATATTTGAAAGATTAAAAGGAATGAGTAAAGAATCAACTGATGCATGGTTAGCCTTATTATTAATAATAGCTATAATAATGACATTAATTTATGAACATCTATAATGTCCCTCAATAATTGGAGCTATTTTGACCCATATAGAAACAAAAAATCCCGCTTATAGCGGGATAATTGTTTGATAACACCTCACTTTTTTTATTGACAAATTCACCTTAAAGCATTGTTGTTGTTGACTTATATCCTGATCTAGTGTTTATCAATAAGTCAAAGATACATTTTGAAAGCAAATCACAACTAAAATCAGGTTTGCATCCCCACCAACTAAAGTGTTTATCAATAAGTCAAAGATACATTTTGAAAGCAAATCACAACACAACAAAAAAGAGAATCAAACAGACAGTTAGTGTTTATCAATAAGTCAAAGATACATTTTGAAAGCAAATCACAACAAACAGCGGGAATTGAATAAGCGCAACAACAGTGTTTATCAATAAGTCAAAGATACATTTTGAAAGCAAATCACAACCGCAATAGAGGCAAGGGTAATCGCGTGGCTAGTGTTTATCAATAAGTCAAAGATACATTTTGAAAGCAAATCACAACAAGGATATAGTCATATGTCGCTGAATCAACAGTGTTTATCAATAAGTCAAAGATACATTTTGAAAGCAAATCACAACGGCATTTTTTTAATTGCAATGGCTTTATCAAGTGTTTATCAATAAGTCAAAGATACATTTTGAAAGCAAATCACAACGTGTATAGTGATAAATATCTAAATAAAAAGATACTTGTCCGCTACTCAATTGTTTTTCTCTTAATTTTACACCCATGATGTTATGGTTTATTAGGTTAATAAATACCCGTGTACAATATTCTCGAATTAAGAACATTTCACTTGGGTTCATGAACTATCGTGTAAGCCTTTGGGAGTTATTGGGTAACAATAGTTTGTTAAAAATTTTAATACCTGAATGTTTTCAAAATAACTTTTGCAAAATGGAAAATTTTCAATGTTTTGTCGAAAAATAAATTTTTGAAACCGCGCGTTGGCATTGAAAGCATACGGTGCCGCGTTGCCTGTGCGGTTGGAGTTATGCTTTCTTGAATTTTTGTTTCTTTTTGTTCAAAAAGAAAACACACAGCTTTAGAAATGAAATTTTTTTGAATGTATGCTGTTTTATAGAGTTGCAAAAAAATAAATTGGGGAAACGACACAAGATTAACATACTCATATATATGGGGTTACGTTTGGCTTGAGGTGGACAAGTGTTTAAAAAACTACCGAACCATTGGGGTAACAAAAATTGCCGAAAAAGATATAGTTTTAGATTCCTACTTTAGTGGATTAATCAGCTAACATGAACATTCTTATTATCAGCATATTTATTTTAGGCTATTTTGCAATTGCTTTTGAACACCCCATAAAAATAAACAAGTCAGCAATAGCTTTGTTAACAGGTGTTTTATGCTGGACCGTCTATATTCTTTTTGGTGAAGAAAAGCATGAAATAGCTGAACTTCTGATAGTTCACATAGGTGATTTATCCGGGATTCTTTTCTTTTTAATGGGAGCAATGACTATTGTAGAGCTGATAGATGCCCATGATGGTTTTGATATAATCACCTCTAGTATCACTACCACTGACAAACGGAAGTTATTATGGATTGTATGTTTTATTACATTTATCTTGTCGGCTTTGCTTGATAATCTGACCACCACAATTGTAATGGTATCCCTGTTACGTAAGTTAATTTATAATCATCAGGACAGGCTGCTCTATATAGGTATGGTTGTAATAGCAGCTAATGCAGGAGGAGTATGGAGCCCGATTGGAGATGTTACTACAACAATGTTATGGATTGGAGGTCAGGTTAGTGCATCTAATATTATTTTAAAGCTTATTGTACCAAGCTTAGTTTGCCTTTTTATTCCTCTTATTATTGTTTCAACAAAACTAAAAGGCACTATTGTTAAGTTCGCCTCTCTTCCATCCAAATCAGAAATACAACTGACGAAAGGGGAAAGAAACACTATTTTTTTTACAGGTTTGGGCGGGTTAATTTTTGTACCGGTTTTTAAGAGTATCACTCATTTGCCTCCATTCATGGGAATTTTATTTGCTCTTGCGGTTTTATGGGTGGTAACTGAAATAATACATAGTAAAAAAGATGAAGAGGAGAAGGATGCATTATCTGTAGTTCATGCTTTGAGAAAAATAGATACTCCCAGTATTTTATTTTTTCTGGGAATATTGATAGCCATTGCAGCATTACAATCAACAGGACAGTTGAATACGCTTGCCCGTATGATGGAAGAAAAAATAGGTAATCTTAACATTATTGTTCCAGCAATAGGGCTTTTATCGGCAATTGTAGACAATGTTCCTCTGGTGGCGGCAGCTATGGGTATGTATGATATTAATCTCTATCCTGCCGATTCTTATATCTGGGAATTTCTGGCCTACTGCGCAGGAACAGGGGGCAGTATTTTAATTATTGGTTCTGCTGCCGGTGTTGCTGCTATGGGTATGGAAAAAATAAAATTTGGATGGTATTTCAAAAAGATAACCTGGTTAGCTGCCATAGGATATTTTGCAGGAGCACTGGCTTATATTGTTCAGGAGTATATTCTCAGGTAGGATAAGCAAGCGGCTATTGATGCCCCTTTGATATTTTTAATTCACCGGCAATAAGTGCATAGGAAGTTACATCCCCTTGATCATTATAATAAGGTTTTACTTCAATATTACGCCCTGAGAGTCTGCTTATGCCTTTTGTAATTAACTGTGCCACATCCCAGCCATTTATTTTTTTAAGATGTCCGTTTTTCTTTTGTTCGTAAACGGCATTTTCATCCAGCAGTTTTTCTTTTATCTTTTCCGCTGCCAATTGGCTCAATGAAACAAACTCTTCAGTTTTTGCCGGGTATTCTTGTTTTGTTAACATGTCTGGGCCTTCATTCATTTGTTCAACAACAGGAACATATTCATTCCCCCTTATTTTTTCTTCATTTACTATTGCTTTTTGAATTGGCAGTAGCTGTGGTTGTTCCTGCATAGAGATTGCAGTTACAGCTCCATTTGAATCATTTGGTAAAGAGATATTATCTGTAATTTTATTACTAAGTGTTTTGCTTTTAACAGCAATGATTTCTCTAACATTATTTGTTATTCCGTTACTTATTCCGATAGTGGCTATTTCTTTTTTTGCTTCAACTAAAGTAGTTTCTTTGGTTTGGATCGGTTCTATATTAATCGTTGCTAACCCGGTTGTTGTATTACTAGATTTGTTCAGAAAGAAAAGTCCTGCCAATACCAGTATAGATGCAGCCACTGCAGCAGCATAATAATAGAAAGGTATTATTCTTTGAGGCTTACGTTTTAAACCCTCTTTATTTTCAAATACAACAGAATGATCCGCCTTTAGCTTTGTTTTCCGGTATAATTCCAATTGCTCATTAATACCGGAATTACCAGCGACCAGGGTATTAAATAGTTCTATTTCTTTTTTTGTAAGTATGTTCTCTACAGAAGCTATCAATACATCTTCTTCACGGGATAAAACAGGTTCTGTTATGTTTAAAACTGAAGAATCTATCTTTTTTAGCGCATTTTTATTTTCATAGATAATAGTATCGTCAGCTTTTGCAATTGTTTTGCGAAACAGTTCGAGTTCGGTATGGGCGGCCGGATTTTTTTTCAAAAAATCAGTTACTAATTTTTTTTCACTATCACTTAACGTGTTTTCAATATAACCTATAAGATAATCCTGTTGATTCAGAGCAGTAACTTCCTTTTTAAGAATAGCTTTATTTTCAAATTTAATTGATAAGAAATCCTCTATACCGCAATTTTCAAAATTCTCAAACTCTTCTTTTAATTCAGGATGCTGTTCAACAAATAGCAATAAAGCAGCAACCTGCTCTGCCGTCAGGTTCCCCTCATGATAATCGAGGAAGAATGCTTCATAGTTATTTTTGTTGATATCCATTTTATCTGATTGGTTATATTACGTTTTCTACTGCTCCAATATAATTTTTTAAAAAACCTCTTGCTCTGAAAATATATACTTTTACCTGCGATTCGTTCAATCCGGTTATTTCGCCTATTTCTGAATAATTATATCCTTCATAATCACGCAATAAAATAACAGCACGTTGTATTTCCGGTAGTTTTGCGAGAGCTTCATCAAGCACCTTTTTCAGATCATTGTACTGTGATGTATGACTTAGGCTATACATATTTACCTCCGACAAATCACCTTGTTTTTTATCTCTGCGAATACGGTCAATCATAGTATGATAAGCTGTTGTAAACATATATGATTTAGCATTTTTAGATTCTACCTCATTTACCTTTAGCCACATTTTTTCATAGGTATCCTGCACAATATCACGTGCCTTCTCCACATCCTTAATGTTTTTAAGAATAAAGCGGTACAGATTGTCAGCATATAAATCAACCGTTTTATTGTATTCTTCTACTGTCATTTTGGGATTCGTGGGTGAATTCGCAAATAGCCTATTTGAGAATGGGACGAATGAGATTTCTGTAAAGTTACAGCTATTTTCAAAAAAATATTTTGTTTCGGCACAAAAGTTTGTCAGGGTTTATACCGGATAAATTATATACAATCAAGATAGTGTGAATTATTTTACGCATTTTTCTCTCCTGTTTTACGCGTTTGAGCCACCCAAATTAAAATCGACCTCAAAATAATTTAGTAATTTTTTTTGCTCATCCGTTTTTGCATAAATAATAGAGGTTTGCTTTCGGGATATTGGGAGTG
>JAHEYA010000217.1 GCA_023251855.1 Bacteroidota bacterium | reverse complement strand
CAGATTCTTTAGGAGTTGGACAATGGCAAAAAACATTTGGAGGAATTAACATTGACCAGGCCTATTCTATTAAAGAAACAAGCGACACTGGTTTTGTAATTGCCGGTTATACCAATAGTTTTGGGCAAGGGGGTTATGATATGTATGTTATCAAAACTAATAAATCAGGTGAAATTACCTGGACAAAAACATACGGGGGAGCTAATTGGGATTTCGCTTATTCTATTGAACAAACTATGGATGGAGGCTATATTATTGCAGGTGGTACCTTTAGTTCCGGGAAAGGTAATGAAGACATGTATTTAGTGAGAATAAATGCTCTTGGTGATACCCTCTGGACAAAAACTTATGGTGGTACTAACGAGGATGAAGCAAAAAGTGTTAAACAAACAAGTGATGGAGGCTATATCCTAACTGGCTTTACCAAAAGTTTTGGAGATGATAAGGGAGATTTTTATACTGTTAAAACGAATAATATCGGAGATACAATATGGACAAAAAAATATGGTGGAATAAAAGAAGATATTGCATCTGATGTTTTGCAAAGTTATAATGGAGACTTCATTATCGGAGGAAAAACAAAAAGTTTTGGTGCCGGTGATTATGATGGCTTAGTAATTAAATTATCATCAACAGGTTCATTCATCAGCAATGCAACGTATGGGGGAGTTGATGAAGACGGAATAAATTCTATTAAACAAGCAATTGGCGGAAGATTCGCATCCGCAGGTTATACGTACACGTATGGATTTGGATTAGGCACTTCTGAATTTTTAATGTATGTAGAAAACCCATATAATGGCTTTCATTCCGCAACGTTTGGAGGAAATAGAATGGAAAATGCGTACTCAATAAACAATACTAAAGACAAAGGATACATCATTTGTGGAAACTCAACATCTTACTCCAATTTGGAACATATTTATTTAGTGAAAACGGATAGTAATGGAGTTTCATCAGCTAATGTAGTTAATGTTACTACCGGTTTAAATGAAATTTCAAAGTCTGATTCTGGTTTTAAAATATTCCCAAATCCTTCGTTCGATATCGTTTATTTAAGTTTAAATAATAAATCGCTACTTAATAAAAATTCGTTTACAATAAGTATAACTGACATCTTTGGTCGCAATGAATACCGGAAAATCATTAATAGTAGCGCTTTTTCAGAGCCCTTAAAAATTAATACAGGCGAATTTATTTCAGGGATTTATATAATTAGTATAGAAAATGATGGCTTTTTTACAAATCAAAAATTGATCATTCAACATTAATTTGTTCTAATTGCTAATGACGCTTTTAAAGCCCAAAATATTTCTGCTGCTGATTTTCCCCCTTGCCCTTTTTCTTTCTTTCAACAAGCACAGTAAAGATAAAATCAATACCTATCATGGAGTAATCTGGGCTGATGCTGCGGGATATTATGTGTATCAGCCTATTTGGTTTATTTATGGAAATAATGCGTCAAAGTTTCCGATTGGGATTGGTGATAAAACAGGAAATGGGTTTCAACTTGATTCTATTAATAATAGGGTAGCTACAAAATATCCCAGTGGTTCTGCTATTTTACAAACTCCATTTTTTTTAACTTGCCACTTACTCGCAAAACCGTTGGGTTATGAAGCAGATGGTTTTTCAAAAATATATTCATTTGGTTTATATTTTTCCGGAATATTTTATTGCTGCATAGGATTGTTTCTTTTGAGCAAATTTTTAGCATTACACTTTCGCCCTTTAATTTCTTTTATCTCTCCTCTTTTATTTTTTGCCGGAAGTAATTTATATTATTACAGCATTGATATGCCAGGGATGTCCCATGTTTATTCGTTTTTTTTATTCTCTTCGATTATTTATTTAACACCATACATAACTTCTAAATCAAATTTTAACTATTACCTGCTTTTTTACTGTTGTATTATTTTAGTTCTTTTAACAAGACCAACAAATATTTTACTTGGATTATTTCCGTTTTTTTATAATATCAAAAGTAAAGTCGATTTTTTTGCACGAATTCGTTTTTTATTTTTCAATAAATTAAAAATTACAATTGCTGTACTATTAGCATTTCTTCTTGCTATTCCACAGTTTTTATATTGGCACAAAACTACAGGCCACTTTATAACATACTCCTACGGCAATGAGAGTTTTTCTTTTTGGAAAAATCCTCAACTAGTTGAAGTTTGGTTTAGCACCAATAATGGACTGTTTACCTATACTCCTTTAGTAATAGGATCTATTATCGGAATTTTTGTTATGATAAAACATATAAAATGGGAGGGGTTATTTATTGGATTCTTATTTTTATTGATAAGTTATATTTTTGCAAGTTGGTGGAACTGGTGGTTTGGTTGTGCATTTGGTGCCAGGAGTTTTGTTGAATATTATGCATTATTAATTATTCCTTTCGCTTACTTGTTAGAATATACCTTTAGACATAAATCCTATAAATATGCAATGATTTTATTTATTGGATTCTGTTGTTTTCTGAATATGGATATTGAATATTATTATGATGGCTGTTTTCATGGCGATGTGTGGGATCTGACATCCTATTTAAAATTGTTATAGTCAAAAATAATTTTCTAATTTTACATAGGTTTAGAAAAAAATTATAATCATTAATAGTTATATTAATTATGGGACGTGTATTCGAAAAACGCAAGTATAAAATGTTTGCCCGCTATGATAAAATGGCGAAAGGCTTTACCCGAATTGGTAAAGAGATTGCAATTGCTATAAAATTGGGTGGCGGAGATCCTGCCGGTAATTCACGTTTGAGGGTTGCTATTCAAAATGCAAAAGGGTTGAATATGCCCAAAGATCGTATTGATGCTGCTATAAAACGTGCCACATCAAAAGACGAATCTAATTTACAGGAAATTGTTTATGAAGGAAAAGGTCCTTACGGTACTGCAATTTTATGTGAGTGTGCTAGTGATAACCCCACACGTACTGTTGCCAATGTGAGAATGAATTTTAATCGTTATGGTGGTGAGCTTGGTAAAACCGGTTCGTTAGATTATTTATTTGAACGAAAAGGAGTTTTTCGCATTAAAAATGAAAAAATTAATGTGGAAGAATTAGAAATGGATCTGATCGATTTTGGTGCCGATGAAGTTGAAAGTGATGAGGAAGAAATTGTTGTATATACTGCATTTACTGACTTTGGCACCATGCAAAAAGCGTTGGAAGCTAAAAAATTACATATCATCAGCTCTGAATTGGAGCGTATCCCCAACTCTTCAGTTGAATTATCAGATGCACAAGTGGAGGAAGTGATGATTTTAGTTGGGAAGTTGGAAGAGGATGAGGATGTGCAAACAGTGTATCATAATTTGAAATAAATCTCGAGCCCAAATAATAATGTTCTCGATATGTCTGCTTCAACGCAGAATGCTCGAACTGACTACGTGCGCTATCGTTTCGAGCAGAGTCGAGAAATAAACTTCCACATTTCAACCCTCTGCCTGATGATGTGATTAAATAACGACATTGCCAATAACCCCCCAGTTGAGCGTAGCGTCCCGCTACGATCCAATTAAGTTCTGAACAAGGGGTTTAGCGAAGGTGATATAACGTTAATCCCGCTATTGGGGTTTCTACAATTGTTTCAATGGCAACACCTTTGTTGGTGGCAACAGCACGTAAAATATTGCTGTAATAGAATGCAACGGAGCCTGTACAGCTCAATTTCACTTCTTTGTGTTGTGAATATTTACAAATATGTTTGTCAAAAAATTGTTCAAAACAGCCTACAATCAAATCAATCACATATTGCTCTTTTATATTTTGATAAATAAATTTACTAAAAGAGGCTAAAAACCTATTAGGCATGGGTTGTTTATAGATTGCATCTAAAATATCATCAGTACTTAATTTGAATCTTTCATAAAAACGAGTGGCAAGATCTGCCGGCATTTCTTTGTTCAGATAAGCCTGAACAAAGGTTTTTCCAATATGTGCCCCGCTTCCTTCATCTCCTAATGCATAACCTAAGGATGCTCTATTTTCAATGATACTTGAACCATCATAATAACAGGTATTAGAACCGGTTCCTAAAATAGCAGCTATTCCTGGGTTTGTGCCACACAAAGCACGCGCAGCACCTAACAGGTCGGTATTGATTTCAATAATTGATTTTGGAAAACTTTCATTTAAAGCAGTTTTTACAATTTCCTTTTTAGAATCTGCTTTGCAGCCGGCTCCATAAAAGAAGATGTGAGATATTAGATATGAGATATGAGATGTGAGATGTGAGAAAGAAGAATCTAATTGAGGTATCAATTCCGATTTAAGAATCTCCGAAATTTGCTTAGAAGTTTGAAAATAAGGGTTTAAGCCTTGTGTAGCGAATTGATGAATTTTTTTTTGTTCATCAATCAGTCGCCAATCGGTTTTTGTAGAGCCGCTGTCTGCTATTAGGATCATAATGGACTTTTCTATTCTGGTCTTAACACAAAGGTTTCAGGAGTTAAAACTTTAATAGTCGCTTTTTTATAGTCTTTTATATTTCTAGTAATAATCGTTGTTAAGTTATTTTCAATAGCGCAACAATATTGTATTGAATCTTCAAAATCATTAAAATCAGAAGCAATAGCCAAGTCAATTGTATTACTGTCAACAGATAACACATTAACTAAAGTTTTAAATTTTGCAATTATTTGTCTGGAATGTATTGTTGAGTATTGTGAGCGCAATACATAATCTATATTAGCAAAAGAGAGCGATGAAATATATATTTTAATTTTATCCCTGTCTGCAAGAGAAAATAGTATTTCCGCAGTTTTGTTAAATGGTTTCCTTCCCGATAGCAAGTCGATACAAACATCAGTGTCCACAAATACTTTTGTCATTCTCTATTTCGAGTATTTGTTTAATAAATGTTTTTTATAATCTTTTTCGTAGTCAAAGTTTTTAGGAAGATTTGCAACTCCAGATAAGCTTTTAACGAGAGGAGTTATTTGATGACTTTCTTTAGGGTCAACCAATAACCCAAGATATGATTCTATTAATTGGGAAAGGCTTGTGTTTTTTTTCTTAGCATACATTTTTGCTTGCTCAATTATAGAGTGGTCCAGCTTTAAGGTCAATTTAGTGTCCATGTGTTATAATGTTATACGTACAAATATATGACATTAATACGTAAATTCAAATTTCGTTGGAATTTACTGCTAGAATATA
>JAHEYA010000216.1 GCA_023251855.1 Bacteroidota bacterium | reverse complement strand
ATTTTGAAAAAATTCCGAATGAATTAGTTTTCCGGAAATGTCAAGCACATCCACTTTCATTTTTGTAATGGCTATAGATGATCTGCTACTAATATTTATAAAAGTACTTGCAGGATTCGGATAAATGTTGATAGCAAGGTTGCATTTTGAATTTTCATGAACTGCAGTAATATTATAGTGACTTTGTTGAAAGCCTTGGGTGAGCGAGTTATTAGCAGTTGTATAGGTTTCGGTGATACATTCACCGATAGTCCAGCTTAAACTGTTATTTGCATTTGAAAAATAATCTCCAGAAGTAGCAATTACTTCAGGTGTAGTAGTTTGACTAAAACCGATTTGTATGAAAAGGAAACTAAAGATACAAAGTAATGTCTGTTTCATTGTTGTAAAGGTTTTAGAATATAAAGATAGCATATAATGCTTAAGTATGGAAATTGCATTCGTTTATTTTGCACCGAACACTACACTTTTCACCCAAGCTTTTCCCCAATTGTTTAATTCATCAGCACTCCATAATTGGGGGTAAAAAATACGTTTTTGAAAACGTGGTGGTAAATATTTTTGCCAGTTGGTCCCACCAGTTGCAGCAATATCTTCCGGATCAGCTTGTAAATAGCGTACTGCAGATTTATAATGAGAGAGAGGCCAATTGATATTAACATCAACATCCAATTGACGTAATGCCAGTATTAATTTTTCGTTTTTTTGATCTTTTTCCGGTAAGGATTTATACAATGCCCATAAATTTTTTGTAGTAAATTTTTTGGCGAGAAAAATAAAATCTCTTGAATATTTTTGTTCAAACTGAACAAGAGTCAATGTTTTTTTTCCTGATGCAAGCTCGGTTGCACCCGCTTTCCAATACATGTGTTCATACATTTTTTCTATCTGACCGTCAACTACATCATCCGAAAAAGTATCACGAACATCTTTAGCAACCAGGTTTTTAAATGATGTAGAACAAATTTCTATTTTACGATATTGCCCCGATTGAAAGCCACTTGCAGGCAAAAGGCTCATTCGGAATTTTAAGAATTGCTGAGGTTCCATGCCATCCACCATAATATCAAAAGAAGTGATGAGTGCTTCAAAATAACGATTGATACGGGTTACCCGATCAGTAAAAAAGCGAACATGTAAATTTTCTTTTTCTGCCAGCTGGTCAAATTCATGTAAACAAAGTTTAAAATACAATTCCGTTATTTGATGATACATGATAAAAATATTTTCGTCAGGTATTGGTGTTTTAGGCGTTTGAAGACTTAACAACGTATCAAGATGGATGTAATCCCAATAAGTAAGATAATCTGCATAGAGCAAGCCATCCAGATATGAAGCAAGACTTTGTCCCATAGCTTGATATTTCTCATCCAATAGCTTTATACGTTCAATTATGTCAGGTTTAAGTTCCATGTTAGAAATTTAAGATGTTTAGTCAGCGGCAACAAACAGAACGCAGATGACGCTGATTATTATGATTAAATAAGATTTTAATGTTAAAATAGAGCGCTGATGACACTAATTATGATGATTAATAAAGATTTTTATTGTTAAAATAGAAACGCTGATGACGCTGACTGTTATTATTAAATAAGATTTTTAATATTAGTAAAGACTTTACGTTTAAACTCTGGTTTTTTTCCAAAATTTAAGAGTAAGCCAACCTCAATTTCTGTTGCTTTAAGATAATTAATCAATTGAAATTCGTGTTCTTCACACAAGGAATCTGCCGCTTTTAATTCAACTATTACACATTCTTCAACTATCAAGTCTGCATAGTATACTCCGACTTCTTGATCTATATAATAAACTTTTATTTTCATCTGTTTTTCAACAGATAAACCGATTTCCAGGAGTTCAATTAATAATGCGTTCTCATAAACTTTTTCTAAAAAACCATACCCTAAAGTATTATAAACTTTGTAAAATGCTTTGATAATTTTTTCAGTAATTTCTGAATATTTATAATTATCTGAGTAAATCATATTCATCTGCGTTATCTGCGTTCCATAAATTATAAAATACGTCTGCGAAGTTAGGATAAAAAACTTTTAAACATTTCTAAATTATCTGATATTAAAATCTAAATTTGTAATTCTTTACAAAACCAGTTATGGATAATTTTATAGTATCGGCTCGTAAGTACCGTCCGGCAACGTTTGATACCGTTGTAGGTCAGGCGCATATCACCAATACTTTAAAAAATGCAATAAAGACTGGACATTTAGCTCAGGCCTTTTTATTTTGTGGTCCAAGGGGTGTTGGAAAAACCACCTGTGCCCGTATTCTTGCCAAAACAATAAATTGTACCAACCGTTCAGAAAATATTGAAGCGTGTGATACCTGTGAATCCTGCAAATCATTCAATGAAGGAGCTTCGCACAATGTATTTGAATTAGATGCAGCATCCAATAATTCAGTTGATGATATCCGTGCTTTGATAGAGCAGGTGCGTTATGCACCACAATTGGGCAACTATAAAATTTATGTTATTGATGAAGTTCATATGCTTTCACCGAATGCTTTCAACGCATTTTTAAAAACATTGGAAGAGCCGCCAAAACATGCTATTTTCATATTGGCTACTACCGAAAAGCATAAAATTATTCCAACCATTTTATCACGTTGTCAGATCTTTGATTTTAACCGTATCCAGATCGATGATATTGCAAATCATTTGGCATTTATTGCAAAAAATGAACATGTAAATGCAGAAATGGATGCATTACAAATTATTGCTCAAAAGGCTGATGGTGCGTTGCGGGATGCATGTTCTATATTTGATCAGCTGGTAAGTTTTGCCGGTAATTCAATTACTTATAAAGCAGTAATTGAAAATCTGAACATACTTGATTATGATTATTATTTTAAAGTAACAGATGCTATTTTACAAGAGAATATTTCAACTGCATTGCTTGTATTCAATGAGATATTAAATAATGGTTTTGACGGGCATAACTTTATTGCAGGTTTGGGTGGGCATTTCCGCAATTTATTGGTATGCAAAGACCCTGAAACAATTCAATTGCTTGAAGTTGGGAACAATATTAGAGACAAATACAAAGGACAATCGACAGAAACTTCCGTTTCATTTTTGATAAAAGGATTGACAATTTTAAATAAAACAGACACTAATTATAAAGCAAGCAAAAATCAACGGCTACAGGTGGAGCTTGCGCTGATGCAGCTTTGCTATATAAATGTTCAACCGGGCAACTCCTTGATTGGGCAATCAACAGGTGCCGGCACAGCAGGTGCCGAAAAAAAAAACAACTTAGTTAAAGCAGAACAAAAATCCAAAAATGCAATAACAGTTGATAATCCTACAATTGCAATAACGGAGCCGGTTTCAGGAACCTCCACTTCTGTTGTAACGCCTGCTCAAATTACCAAAACAGCCGAATTAATTATTGAAAACCCTGTAACTAGTGTTTCTTCTCCTACAATAGCTGCTACTGTTAGCAAAAAGCCATTAATCAAAACATCAACACCTTCTATCAATCAACATTTAAATACTGAAAAAAAAAGGGAACAGGTTAAAGAAAGTGATACAGATTCTTCTCCAAATGGATCAGCTACAGCTAACATTCCTTTTACGCAGCAAGCTCTTGAGACATCCTGGAATAAATATGCTCTTGATCTTAAAACAAAAGGTAAAGCAAATTTAGCATCTGCGCTGTTGAGTAAATCTCCTGTTCTGGTAAATGGAACAACAATTGAATTTACCGTTAATAACAAGTCTTTGGAAGAATCCATCTTAGAAGACAAAATGAATTTTTTAGGTTTTTTAAGAAAGGAATTAAATAATTTTGGGATTCAGCTTAAGCTGATTATGTCGACTTCAGAAGAAAAAACAAATCTATATACTGCAACTGACCGCTATAAGTATCTTTCCGAAAAAAATCCGGTTATCAATAAATTACGTCAGGCATTTGATTTGGATATTGAGTTTTAGATTTTTTTACACCAAAAACGGATTGTTCATTCGTTCAAAACCAATAGTAGTAGAAGGTCCATGACCATTGTAAATTGTATAATCATCTCCCAAAGGAAATAATTTATTTTTGATACTATTGATGAGTGTTTCAAAATCGCCACCGGGTAAGTCGGTGCGACCAATGCTTCCATAAAACAGTACATCACCAACTATTGCAATTTTTTGTTTGCCCTCATAAAATGTAATACTACCAGGTGAATGGCCGGGTGTAAAAAGTATTTCTAATGTTGAATTTCCAAATGTAATTACATCACCTTCATTCAAATAAATAGATGGCTGAGGAGAAGGAGAAGCATTTAAACCGTATAATTTACAAGTCGTTAAAAATGAATCCAGCACCGGCTTATCGAGTTTATTTATTTCAAGTTTTAATTGATAGTTATCGGCAATAAATCCGTTTCCAAAAACATGATCCAGATGACAATGTGTGTTTATTAATTTTACTGGTTTTAATTTATTTTTCTCAATAAAATCAGCTATCTGAGCTCTTTCGCGATCATCATAACAACCCGGGTCAATAATAATACACTCTTTAGATTCATCAAAAAGGAGGTATGTATTTTCCTGAAAAGGACCGAAAACAAAGGAGTGAATGGAAATCATATTTAAATTAGTATGTTGTTCAAACTATTAAAAGATTGCTTCGTGCCTCGCGATGACGCTCTATTTAAGGCTTGTTACTTTATTTATAAAATCGTCAAAAACTGAATCAAAAAGAAAGTCCGGTGTTAATAGCAAGGTATTCAAAGTTCACAATTCTTGGAACTAAAACGCCATACTGATCCCATCTCATCACATTTTGTTGTTGCACTTTATATCCAATATTAACAAGGTAAGCAATATTTTTGGTGATGTAAAGTCTCAAACCAAGAGATGGATTGGCTGTTAAGCCACTTGAATTTTGAAATCCAACAGCATAACCACCACAGAAATTAAAAGAAGGAGATAATTTTCCTTTCTTGAAATTTATTCTGCCATCCACCATTAAAGGCATTAAAGCACCTTTTTTTGTTCCATCCAGTATGGCATCAAAACCAACAGCAAATCCAAAGCAAAAATGCTCATTTAATTGATACCCATTTACCGTTTTGATACCAATTATAGGACTTGCACCGGCAATATCAAATGAACCATGAACAGTATTTATGGTATTGATACCAAAACCAAAACCGGCCTCTGTAATATTGATATAGCCCTTTTTCTT
>JAHEYA010000215.1 GCA_023251855.1 Bacteroidota bacterium | reverse complement strand
CATTTG
This sequence comes from Bacteroidota bacterium, assembly GCA_023251855.1. Taxonomy (GTDB): domain Bacteria; phylum Bacteroidota; class Bacteroidia; order 2-12-FULL-35-15; family 2-12-FULL-35-15; genus 2-12-FULL-35-15. The sequence continues at coordinate 5,201 of JAHEYA010000215.1, read as the reverse complement.
TTTTTATCTTTTCCCAAAAAGAAATTACAATAATCGGATGTAGGCTTTTTTGCTGACGTTTCAACAGTTTTTTTTGCATTTAAAAATGACATGCGAAAAGCATGTGAACGAATTCCTAGGTTTGGTAATTGTGAGCCGGGGGGTTGTGATTTTCCTCCTCCACCTCCACCTGCGTGTGATTGGCGGTAGGTTTCTTTATCATAAAAATTATAGGTAAAACAATTTTTTTCAAGAAATAAAACACCGCCATCCAGTTGTGCACGGTATAGTACTTTTTTATCCCACTGATTTTTATTTTCAGCAAACCGCACATTATTACCGGCAGTGGCCTTTATATTTGGATGAGCAGGTTTTGCCAGAGGGGAGCCTCCTGCAAGGATTTTACCAACAAAAACAAACAGAAGAAACGAAAGACAATATTTTTTAACTGTTTGTTTCATTTAAATTATGCGAAAAATTTATTACAATTTTAATACTAAAATCTATTTTTTTAGACCGTCATTGCGAGGAACGAAGCAATCTCTTCACGCAATGCATTATATAGAGAGATTGCTTCGTTCCTCGCAATGACGTTTTTTAGGTGTGTTCGTTTTAACGCACCACACTAACTCGCCCAATTTTACTGATTAATAAATCTTTGGAGCAAACTGTTTTATATTTCACTTTCCAAACATATACATCCTGTTGCACCAATGTTCCATTATATATACCATTCCAGCATTTATCTAATTTTTCTGTTTCAAAAATAAGTTCTCCCCAACGATTAAATATCAGCATTTCAAATTCAGTGATATCAGTTCCTTTAGGCGAAAAGCAATCATTGAGCTGATCTTCATTTGGAGTAAATGAATTGGGGAACCATAACTCTCCAGAGCCAAAACTACCATCAACAGTAACAGTATCGGTTAATGGACAGCCATGAGTGTTCATCACTACCCAAAAAACTCCGGAGGCTGTAACATCAATATATTGGGTGGTATCCCCTGTTGACCAATGATAGCTTGCTCCAGAAATACCGGCATCTATTCTATACTTTTCTACATTACAAAGTTTAACATTTTTTTCCCATGAATAAGGTGGAACACCAATTACAACGGTTGTATCCCAAATACTACATTGTTGATTTGTTACTTTTACGGTGTAGGTTCCTGCGGACGAAACTGTAATGGTTTGCGTATCATCACCTGTGGACCAGAGGTAAGTTGCACCCGTATTATTACCCGGATTTAATTGTACTGAATCGTGTGGACAAATTGAAACGGAGGCCGGTAAATTAACAATAGGTGCAGGAACAAGTGTAATATCAACCGTATCACTTGTTTGGCATGCCCCCCAATTTACCGTTACCCAATATTGTCCGGATGCAGAAACAGAGATGGTTTGTGATGAATTACCTGTAGACCATTGGTAGGATATTCCTCCCGAAGGAGCACTGAGTGAAACTTGTTGTCCGGCACATAAAGTAGTATCATTACCAAGTGATGGTTTAATTACTTGTTGAATATTCATGGTATCAGAATCGGAGCAAACTCCATTATCAATCTTTACCCAATATGCTCCAATCGCAGTTGCCACAATAGTTTGAGATGTAGCTCCGGTTGACCAGATGTATGTAGAAGCAGAGGTTCCTGCATCCAATGTAACATTTGGAGTCTGGCAAAGAATAAGATCAGGGCCAATAGTAACCGAAGGAGGAGGCACAACAACAACCACTAAATTAGCAGTATCAGAAAAGATACATCCTGAAGAATCAATAGCAATAAGCATCACACTATAAACACCCGGAGCAGTATACACATGACTTGGCGAGGGTGTAGTGCTGGGAGGAGAGCCATCTCCAAAAACCCAAATATAATTGAATGCATTGGTACTGGTATTATTAAAAGTGACTGGAGAACCGGTACAAATGGTATCATTAGGCGCTGTAACTACTTGTGCGGTAACACCTGTTGCTTGAAAATCGAATTTAAAAACTCCCTGGTTACAATTAAAATTTTGCGTATTATGGTTTACATCACCTCCTGTATTAGGCCATGAACCGGCTGTTACAGGGAAGTCGTCATTACCACCACAGCCGGCACATACTGCCTGATAAACAATCCCTTTTTTATCAAACCTGCTGGTACCGCCATCTACGTGTTCACGACTAAGGCCTCCACCAAAATAGGTTCCATAAAGTAAAGAGGTTGCATTTGGAGATAGTTCGCACAAATAAAAATTAAATCCATCGGTATTGGGCTGAAAAGCATTGGCTGTAACAGGCATATTTGTGGTTGGTACACTTGTTAGCACATTGCCACCCCAACCGGAAACATAAATATTATTGCATATATCCACTAAAAAAGCGGAAGGAGAAATATCAACCTGCCCTGTGCCGCTTCCAAAAATGGTTGTGAATACTTGGGTACTCAGTAAACTATCCACTTTCCAAATGAATTGTTTGCCGTTTGGATTTGAGTAAACCCCGATAGATACAGGCATTGAACCCTGAGATTGCCCTACAATATAAACATTGAAATGAGAATCGCATTGGATTAAAAAGGATTGATCATAGGAGGCGGTTCCTACAAACGTTGATTTCATTACCATTGAACCATTATTTTTAATTTTTGTTATAAAGCCATCTGTAATTCCACCATTGTAGGTTGTATCTAATACACCGGCAGTTGTTGGGAAATTTGTACTTGATGTTCCACCTGTAGTATAAACATTTGATGAATTATCAAGGGTAAGCGCATAACAGCCGTCATCAGCACTGCCACCAACATATGTACTCCACATCATTGTTGACAAAGTAGGGTTCATTTTAAAAACCACACCATCCATTCCTCCACCGGCAACAGGTTGCGAACAACCTGCAGTGGTAGGAAAATCGGAGGAGTAGGTACAACTTGCAATATAACAATTGCCGAGATTATCAGTTTGTATCTCACCACGATAATAATCACCGTAATTATAGGCTAAGGTTGGACTGTCATTCACACCTTCATTTTGGGTGCCTCCAATATAAGTAGATGCAATCAAACCCGTACCGGTACTGTTAAATTTTGTAACATATAAATCTGTTCCATTGATGTATTCGGTACCATTAGATGGGAATGATAAATACGAACCTCCTTTACATGTTACATTATAAGCACCTACTGTAACAGGAAAATCACTTGAGCCTGTTGCACCATAAATCATTAATTCGTTTTGTGCATTTACAACTAAACTGCTAACAATTTCAGTACTTGTATTACCACCCAGGTAAGTTGAATACTGCATGAATGTACCTGAAGCATCGTATTTAGATATAACAACATCGGTTCTTCCGGCCAAATAGCCCGGTGCACCATTCCAGCTTGTATCAAATGCGCCAACAGAAGTTGGATAACCCGCGCCAAAAACAGTTCCTCCGGAATATAGATTTCCTGAATTATCATAGGTGGCAGTCATTCCAAAATTATCAGCAAGTGAACCGGATGAGCAGGCAAATACAAGTATAGGATCAATGACCAATTCATAGTTTTGGTCATATCCTTTAGGGAAAAGGAAACTTACTGTAGTAGTATTTAAAACAAACTCGCAAGGCACCTCCACACGTTTGCCATTAATGGTTTGATAGGCATATGGTTTTTGTTCGACCAATTCATTTACGGTTGTTTTCAAAAACAAAGCTCCTTTCTGGAGTGCAATACTTTCTAAACCTTCATACAAAAGTGCTATATCATTGATATTTCCGTTAGGTGCAACAATAAAATTATATTTCAAACTGTTTTGTAAACCTAAAATTTGAAGATCAATTCCTGCGTATATATTTTGATAATTTACTTCTTTATAATTTTTTACATTGCCAGCCCATTTACTTTGATCATTTCCAATAAAAAAATTGCAGTAGTCGGTTGTTGGGTTCTTCTCAGTTACTTCAACAGCTTTATCAGCATTAACAAAGGTCATTCGAAAAGCATGCATGCGAATTAAATCAGGAATATGCACAGAATTTTTCTCCGTATTACGATCACCGCTCTCTTGTTTTTGTTTTCTGATGTGGTTTTTGCGAAGAGTTTCTTTGTCATAAAAATTATAGGTAAAACAATTTTTTTCAAGAAATAAAACACCACCATCAAGTTGTGCACGGTACAAGACTTTTTTATCCCATTGATTTTTATTTTCTGTAAATTTAATTGTGTTTTGTCCGGAAGGCGCCCCGTGAACACTTTTAGGAACCTTTTTGTAAAGATCATTGGGATTTACGCCACCGGCAATCCCCTTTGGAATGGGAATAAATATGATAAAGAGAAAAAAAAGAAGTATTACTTTTAATTTCACCAGCAGGTATTTAAAAAACATTACCAAATATAGCTTTTTTTGTCGCGAAAATCAAAAAGGGCAGTTTCGCGAATCAGAGATGCATTTTTATGCTTATTGGTTGGCTGATGGTTCCTTTTTGGACCTCACCCCCTGCCCCTCTCCAAAGGAGAGGGGTGAAGAATAGTGCTAATATTTAGAATACGTTTTTTTTATAAGTCTTGTTTTTTTATTTCAAAAAGGATAGTATAGTGGTTTATTTTGTTTTGTTCAGATGTACATTTAACTTGGTGTTCATTTCCTCCATCATTGTTATTTGCACTTTTTGTATCTCTATCAAACTTTTAAATTGGTCGGCCATCAACAAATCTATTTTTTGATGAAGATTTCTTATTTCAATTTCTGCTTTTAAATTAATAATATAATCATTCTCAGATCGTTTTCTGTCCTTCTGCTCCTGCCTGTTTTGGCTCATCATAATTATTGGAGCTTGTAAAGCAGCTATTAAAGACAGCACCAGATTCATCAAAATGAAAGGATATGGGTCAAAGGGCTGCGCCATAAACTGAATAGAATTAATTGCTATCCAGGTAAAAAAAAGAATAAAAAAGGCGATGATAAAAGTCCAGCTTCCACCAAAAGAGGCTACTTTATCTGCTAATTTTTCTTTGAAAGAGATTTTTTCATTCTGATCATCAGAAAGTTTATTAGTGATCAGTTGTTCTTCTTTAACAGCCTGTGAAACAATTGCATGTAGTTTATTTAATTGTTCGTTTTCAGTACCAATTAATTGTTTGAGGTATTCTGTTTTTTTAGGTCGCATTTGGTTCGCTTTAATACATATTTAAACCAAGGTACACTTTTTCAGATTATTTTCGGCAAAAGAGGCTTTTTTATAACAATTAATTTTC
>JAHEYA010000214.1 GCA_023251855.1 Bacteroidota bacterium | reverse complement strand
ATGCGTTACTACGATGAAACACCTTATGAAGAAATGTCGGAAATACTTGAAACATCGGTTGGAGCATTAAAAGCATCCTATCACATTGCAGCAAAAAAAGTGGAAGAAGTTTTATTAAATTACTAGCAAAGAGATAAACGCACAAATGGAAAATAATAACGATACCTTTTCAGAAGAAAAATTTTTGTCAGGCAACGACAAGAAAAATTCTTTTGTTGTTCCTGAAGGTTATTTTAATTCTTTTTCTACCCGGTTGTTAAATAGAATTGAGTATGAAGAGGAATTGGCCCCATTTAAAATATTAACAAGTACAAATCGGCAATTAAAATTTATTGTACCTCGAAACTATTTTTCTTCTCTTACCAATCTTCTTGAATATAAGTACGAATTATTTGCATTTACTGAACTTGCTAAAATTGCGAAACCTGATTTAAAACCTTTGCCGGAGGATTATTTTGAGACATTGAATAAAAAAATAATGACTCAATTAGAGCTTACTTCCGAATTAAAAGAATTTTCGGTTTTATCTTCAATAGAAAAGAAAAACAATTTCAAACTTGTGCCAGATTATTTTGAAAACAGTACCTATGAGATAAAAGAAAAAATTCACACCGCAGCCCCGAAGAATATATTTATTGTCTTAGAAGAACTCCTGGATCAGTTGCTGGCATCTATTTTTAGACCGAAAACTGCTTTTGCACTTAGTTTTGTTTTGATAATTGGATTTGTAGCAGTGTGGTATTTGAACAGGGACAATTCTATTCCTCAAACAGGTGATTGTAAAACCCTTGCCTGTTTAGAAAAAAAAGAATTATTAAATGAAAAGCATATCAGTGATTTTGATGATGAAAACCTATACGATATGGTTAATGTAGAGGCATTGTCTAAGAAAATGTCGGAAGAAGCTACTACTAAAGACTCTCTAACAATGAATAAGAAATAAATGAAATTAAATTTTAAATATATCTTTTCAATGATGATGTTGATATCTTTTATCAATGTTATGTTTGCACAACTTGATACTAAAAAAGACAAGATAGATGCATTAAGGGTAGCGTTTATTTCTAAAAAAGTAAATTTCTCTACTCAGGAAAACCAAGCATTTTGGCCTTTATATAACGAAATGAATGATAAGCTGGAGGTTCTTAGAAAAAACTTTCGGTTACTATATAACAGCAAAACAAATTATGATTTTGCAACTGACAAGGAAGCAGAAGTATATTTAGCAGCTGAATTAAATCTGAAACAAAAAGAATTTGAAATTTATAAAGATTATTACGAAAAGTTTAAAAAAATTCTTCCGGTGAAAAAAGTTGCTGCTGTTCGCAGAGCAGAAGATGACTTCAAAAAGGAAATTATAAAAACAATTAAAGAAAATTGAATTGTGGTGAAACGGTTTCAAATACAACTATTTTTTCTGTTAAGCTTTGTGTGTTCTTTTACAGGGCTTTCTGCATTTAATAGCGGTGATTCTACTAAAACTGTTAAACCTGCGAAGCACTATTTTAAAAAAACCTTTTATTTAGATAATTATTCAACCGGTAACAGAAAATTAGACACCATCAATAAAGTTTCAAAACAACTGGGATCCTATCAATTGAGCCAGTTTTCTCTTGGATGTAATTTCCCTGTAGTTACAAGGGATATTTATAATAAAGAACACACCAAAATTTCTTCTCTTCATTTTTTGCTTACGGGTAATTACACCAATGTAAAACTTAATTTCAAAGGAATTTCCGAACACAATTTAACTAAACTTTCATTGGGAGGCAGAGGTTTTTACAGTGATGGAAAAAAAAGCATATTTTTTGTTGAAGTTTCTCCTTTTATAACCAGTGACAGAGGCCATGCTAATTCTCAAACCCTGCGTTTAGCAACAACAGTGCTTTATAACTATACGGCAAACGAATATTTCAGTTTCAGGGTTGGTTATACCCGTTCATTTTTATTAGGGAACCGTTATCAACTGCCCTATATCGGAATCAGAGTTGGAAAGTTGGATAAAGTAAATTTCAGTGTTCAATTTCCCAGGGTTATGTCGTTCAATGTTTCTTTAGGAAAACATATAAAAACCAGCTTGTATACAAAACCTCAGGGTGGGGTTTATACTTTTGTTAACTCTGACTCACTTAAAATTGGAAACATTTATGAAAACAATAAATTATATTTTGGGAGGTATGAGTTTTTATCAGGATTAAGATTAGATGTTCAACCTTCTGATTTTCTAAATTTTTATTTTAGTACGGGTTTTACTTCTAACAACCAAATTGCATTCTTTCCAACAACCCATATTAAGGACAATACATCATCCTATACCAGTTATTATTCATCACCAATTAAAAGCAGCATTTTTTTGAATTTCGGTTTAGTGTTCCGCTTTGGTAAAACAAAATCAATATATAACAACCAGCAAATGTATGATGCTTTAGACATTAATAACACTATTGATTCTGGCGATAATGCAGTAACAAGAGGCAATGGAGATATTCCGGTTCCGGCAACCAGAATCTCCAAAATTAATCCGGATGAAATAACGGATTTAATAGAAACTGAAGATCTATACTAATTATTTACAAAAAACTTTAACCCGAAAAATCGCTGCTAATAGTAGCATTCAGGAATTCGAACTACCATTTGGATAAAAAAATCAAAATAAAAAGCAAATCCAATTAAACCTTTCGAATTCTTACTCGTCTTAACACCAAATTACAAATACTCACCTTAAACAAAATAAAAATGAAAACGAAAAATTTTATAAAATACTTCATGGTAGCAGCTACTGTAAGTATGATTTTCACAGCCTGTAAGAAAAAAGAAAACACTGATGTGGTTGACACGGATACCGGAGGGGCAGCTGAGAATGCTCTTGCCGAAGGCACTTTTAATGATGCGAGCAATATTGCTGATCAGGCAGCAGGAGGTTCCTTATCTTCCTATTTAGGAGCTAATAATAATGATTCAGGAGAAAGAGGGTTATTGAGTGCCTGTGCTACCATAACAAGAGATACTGTTTCTGTTCCTCATACATTTACAGTTGATTTTGGCTCTACTAATTGTTTATGTGGTGATGGAAGGTATCGCAGAGGTCAGGTATTAGTATCTTACTCCGGTCATTACCGTGATTCTGCTTCCATGCACTCTATTACTTTTGCAAATTACTTTGTAAATAATAATCAGGTAACAGGTACCCATTCCGTTACTAATATGGGTAAAAACAGTAACCATAATTTGTATTTTAATATCAGTATCAATGCTTCTGTTATCAAAGCAAATAATGGTGGAACAATCACCTATACTTCAACCCGGGTGCGTGAATGGGTTGCCGGTGCAAATACTATTGTATGGAATGATGATGTGTATTCAATAACAGGCACTGCAAGTGGTAGCCACTCCAATGGTCATTCATATACTGCAACTATTACTTCGGCACTGAAAATACATTTGAATTGCCACTGGATTGAAGCGGGAGTGATGGAAATAGTTCCTTCAGGCAAACCGATGCGAATTATTGATTTTGGAACTGATGGCAATTGCGATAATCTGGCAACCTGCACTATCAATGGAACTGTTTATAATATTACGATGTAACAAAACAATGTTTTAAGAGAACGCCTCTGGTTAATAACCGGAGGCGTTTTTATTTATGCTCTGATATATCCTTTTAATAATGTTTGTACTTTTAAGTTTTATAAAAGATCTGTTAAATTGAATTTATAAAATGTCGGCAACTTCACTTTTTGATACTTTCGGTAGGCTACATGATTATTTGAGAATATCCCTCACAGATGCATGTAATCTGCGTTGTGTATATTGTATGCCCAATGAAAAAATGTTGGTTACTCCATCTGCAAAATTGATGCAGGCAAATGAAATAGAAAGTATTGCATCTACATTCATCGAACTTGGAGTAAAAAAAATTCGTTTAACCGGAGGAGAACCTTTACTTAGGAAAGATGCTAAAGCTATTATTCAACGCCTTTCAAAACTCCCTGCCGAACTTACCATTAGCACCAATGCTGTGCTTGTAGATGAATTTATTGACACATTTAAAACCGCTAATATCCATTCCGTAAATGTGAGTTTAGACACACTTAATCCCGATGAATTTTTTGCAATGACCAAACGTGGTGATTTTGAAAAGATCAAAAAAAATATTTATACCCTTCTGATGCACAATTTTAAAGTGAAAGTGAATATGGTAGTGATAAAGGGAATTAATGAACATGCTATTTTTGATTTTATTGACTGGACAAAAAATTATCCCCTCGATGTTCGCTTTATTGAATTTATGCCTTTTGCGGGGAATGCATGGCAGCTTGAAAAGGTTTTTTCATATGCTGAGATGCTTACTATGATTGAAACTAAATATGAGTTTGAAAAATTAGAAGATGCAAAAAATGATACTGCAAAAAAATATAAAGTAAAAGGTTATTCAGGTAGCTTTTCTTTTATCACTACAGTGACTGAACCTTTCTGTGGTGATTGCAATCGCTTGCGGATAACTGCTGATGGAAAAATGAAAAACTGTTTATTTTCTCAGAATGAAACAGACCTACTCAGCGCATTCAGAAGTGGAAAGAATATTAGACCTTTGATTTTATCCTGTTTGAAAAATAAAAAACTTGAGCGTGGTGGCAGATTTGATTTTGAGAATATTGAGAACAGAAGCATGATCAGAATCGGTGGTTGATATAAATTCAAACCTAATGTTGATTCCTTATTCCCCTTTGGCACCCTGTTCTATCCAGCATTGTATCACATCTCTTTCATCCTGCGTAATATGAGTTTTATTTGCCTGTGGCATTGTTTTAGTAATCACAGCCCGTTGCAAAATTCGTTCTGAAAATTTCAAAATAATTTTGGGGTCGTCAAACATAATACCATTGGGAGCCACTTTTAATAGGTCATCTGTTGGGTTGGCTGAATGACACTGAACACATCTTTTTGTAATAATTTCATTTACTTCAGCAAACGTTGCAAGTGCATTTTCTTTACAAACCGATTTTGTTTTTGGAATAGAAATTATAGCCATTCCAACGATACCAATAACTGCCACAGGAAGTATCCATACTGACTTTTCGCCTTGTTCGGTAAGGTTTAGATAATGTTTTACCAAAACACTTGCTACCGATAATCCAATTAAAACAATCCAGTTGAATGAGCTTCCGTAAGTACTTGGGAAGTGATTGCTAATCATAATAAAAATCA
>JAHEYA010000213.1 GCA_023251855.1 Bacteroidota bacterium | reverse complement strand
GGCGGACCATTATTTATAAGCTGATTTTGCACTGAAGTTGAAGCCGGTTCTGTTATACAAATATCAAAAGTTGGAGTGGTTGGGCCAACTGATCCATAGTCGTAAACACGCACAAAATAAGTGGTTCCAACGGTTAATGTTGTTGCAGAAATTGTTTCTGCAAGTCCGGGACCCGCATTATCAGCACAATTAATTTCAGCACCATTACAGGAAGTATAAACACTCGCCACTGCATCAAAAGAAGTTGAAGGAGTAATTGTTATTGTTTGAATGGGTGCAGTTGCAACAAACTGATACCAGACATCTTTTAATGCAGGGCCGGTAAATCCATCACAACTCGGTTTGGCTACTCCGCTTGATGAACTGAATGCAACGCTTCCTGAAACTGAAGTACAGGTAACATTTGGAGTAAGCGTTTGTGCACTCGAACAATTATCATTTGTTGGAGCACTTGTACTAATATTTATATATTGAACAGAACTTTCATTATTTAATTTATCACAACCGGTGATTGCGTAGGCAACACCGGGGAAGGAAGTGATCGTGATGGTATCAATGTATACAGTGATCGGATCATGCGAAATATATACTATCTGCTTGGGATCAGTAATATCCACAACACTTCCATCCAAGCTTCTGTATATAACAAAGTATTTAACAGTATCACCATCGATAGCAGGAGCAGGCTTTTGCCAGTTTAATGTAACAGTTGTAGATGTTGAAGCATAAGTAGGACTAACAGGTGGTAATGGTGCAATCGAATCTATCCAAGGCATTGTAGGTATCAAACATTTATATTTATTGAACGACAGAATTAAAGAATCTGAAAAAGATTTGAAATTACTTTTAACAGAAGTAGAACTAAAAAAAACATCTCCCTGAGCTTTAAAATTAATTAAACGAGTGCTTTTAATTTGATCAAGAATATTATTGATTGTCCAGTTGGCACCACCGGGATCTAAATTATAAGATGCCAGTCCTGCATAACAATGTCTTCCTTGATTGTTGGCCTGTGTGCCCCACCAATCAACCAACGTATTAAAATCCTGATTACCGCCAATTTTCCAGTACAATTGTGGCGCCACATAATCAACACTTTTATTAGCAAGCCAAGCGATTGGATCACAATAAATATCACTATAAGAAGATAACCCCGTAATCCCGGCAGGTACGCCACTTTTCCATATTCCAAAAGGACCTATTCCAAATTTTACGTAAGGTTTTATATATTTTATGGTATCATTAATCCTTGCAACAAGTATATTAACATTATCCCTGCGCCAATCATTTTTATTCGTGAAGCCCCTCGGATAAGAACTAAAAGCGGCATTATCATTAAAAACAGTACCACCGGAAGGGTAGGGGTAAAAATAATCATCGAAATGAACGCCATCAATTTTATAACGTGTAACAATATCAGCAACTATCATCGTAACATAATCACGCACTTGAGGCAAACCGGGATTTAATAATTTGATAGAATTATAGGTTACACACCAGCTTGGATGAACAACAGATACATGAGTGCTGGCAATACTTGCACCGCTTATGCTTGTTACCGCACGATACGGATTTAACCAGGCATGAAATTCGATGCTACGTTTGTGTGCTTCATCAATCATAAAAACAAGTGGATCAAAACCTCCGGAAGGTGCAACACCTTGAGTACCTGAAAGCCACTCCGACCAAGGTTCATACGGACTATTATAAAAAGCATCGCAAGATGGGCGAATCTGCACAAATACTGCATTTATACCGGCTTTTTGCAGTTTACCGATTAGTGTAATAAAACTACTTTTAAGAGTGGTAACTGATTGTCCGGTAGAAGTTGGATAATCGATATTGGATACTGTTGCTATCCATGCACATCTTAATTCTCTTTTTAAATAAAGTGGTTGTCTGTCAACGGAAGTGGCAATTCCGTTTGCATCTGAATTGTTAAGTGTATCAATCCTTTCAACCGAAAATGGTGAAGAAGGTTGAGTAAAAGGCATATTAAAATCGAAAACTTGCTGCGCTTTACCATTGAAGAAAATGAATGTAGTAGCAATAGACAGTAAGATTTTAAATCTTTTTTTCATGCAAATTAAAATTTATCTCGGGCTATTAAAATTATCATCAACATGGCTTCCAAAATGATCCGGTGATTTTTCATTATCCAAATTATTGGATTGTGTATCACGTTTATGTATGTCCAATTCCCAACGTGAATTGTAAATTTCTCCTTTAGCAGTAGAGTGTAAAAGGCGATATTTATTGCTGACTAAATCGGAATCATAGAATACAAATTTTCTATTTGATTGCCGATTATCCGGATAAGTGAGAGATAATGCCTTATTATACAAGGTATAATATTCCCATATTTCATAAGGGAAAGCACTTGGTTCATTTTCTGATCTGGTTCTTTGGTCTGGTGGTCCATATTGCAAATAAACTCTGCCCCTGTCCGTATCATAGCCTTTTAAGCCGTAGGTACCAAATTCATTATTTACTTTCATTACCTCTGTATAATAATTTAACCACATGAGTTGAGGATTTTTTTCATCTCGTGATTTCCAAAAGTTATAGAACAATTGTTGCATTTGTTCTAATTTTTTTTCTTTTACCTGGTTTTCAGCATACTGAATTTCGGAAGCGCTTGATATTGGCCTTAAGCACCGGATATACTCAGTAAGTGTATCCAAATTTTTATAATAACTTACAAAGGTATTGTTTACATCAACTGATTTTAGATCCTCCTGGCTCAGCTTGCCCTGAGTGTTTTTCCGCTGGATAAAACATTTTTTTTCTGCCAGTAACTTATTCTCTTTGTCTCTTGCTTCTATTACAAGGTTATAATTGCCTGAAGGTAATTTTTCAATAGATAATTCGGACAGTAATACATTTACATCATTTGATGTTTGTTTTGAAAAGGCACTATAATCAGTCAGTTTGATCTTATTTTCATTCGATTCTAAAAAATAACTGAACACCAATTTTTGATCATCACCATTAATTTTTTTTGAATTATAAATCTCTGCATAGAATTTAATTTTATTAATGTTTTCAGGATAAAAAGTAGAAACATAAGGCAGAAGATCATATCCACTTTTTGTGAGAATACCCGGAGAAGTTGATTTAACGAATGATTCCAGTAATTGAATATCTGAAATTGCTACTTTGTCGTTAGGAAAATCAATAGAAATATCCATTTTAGTTACAAAAGGTTTTTCTGTTGGCTGATATTTATCAGCTATAGAAATTTCCATGCTATAAGCACCTTTAGGAAGGGAATAACGTTGTTGATCAATAAAATTTGGATGATTTTTAGTTGTATCGTCAGTTTCAGGGCTGTTTAAGGTATATTTCTGTGCATTTTTAATTTCACCGTTTTGAACAAAATTAACTGCAATATCAATAGCACCATGGTATTTTCCGTTTCCATTTTTAACGAATTTAACGGAATTGCCTATCACTGAAAGATATGTTTCAACATAGGGACCCTTAACAGGAGCATTAAATGTTGCATAGGTTAAATACGCAGTTAAATTGGCAGTTGCAGAGGCACCAAATACAACAAAGAGAATAAAAGTTATAGAAAAAAAAAGTTTTTTCATTTTAGAATTGATTTTCAATTGTTGCAGCATTCTAAATAAAACCCAAATTGGTCTTAAGTACACCTTTAAATGTATCAATTTTGCGTGTATTACAAAGTTAAGGAATAATATTTTATTTTCTTTTTTTTCCTGAAATCAAAAAAATACTACTTTTACCCCCGGAGAAATGGCAGAGTGGTCTATTGCGGCAGTCTTGAAAACTGTTGTGGGTAATACCACCGGGGGTTCGAATCCCTCTTTCTCCGCTTGTTTAAACAAGAAGAACCCCGTTATCATTGAGATAATGGGGTTCTTAATTTCTATCGGTTGAGGGTTTCGTTGAGGGTTTTGATAAATCCAATGAAATCAATGGTTGTAGGGGATTAAAAACAAAACATCCTATAAAACAGTGGTGTTCATAACTTTTTGGATTTAAGGCAGGTAAAAGATGAAAATAAAAAAAAGGAACCTCCAACCAAAGTAATTCAACAAGGTTTAGCCATGTTGCTTCTTTAATGATTGCCATAGCGATTTTGTATTAGTTTTTTATGAAATTTTCTGTCCACCAAGCGCATAAATAGTTGGATTTTACTAAAATGGTAAATTCATTATTTCAATTTGGACGAATTAAGTGCCGTCAGTTTAATCGGAATTTTCCTTTAAGTGTAAGTTACTCGAATGAATTTCCAATTCTTCCAGTATATCTTTTCCTATTAATTCACTTAGCTTGCCATTATGATCAAGAACATTTACAAAAGCCATTTTACAATAGTGTTGAATCGGATCCTTTTTGTTGCAGAATACTTTAAATTTATTGCCACCACCTTCACCTGGATACAACAACACTGCTTTAGAAGCATTCCAAAAACGATTATAAGAATACATCTGTCGTAAATCTTGAATAGAAGCAGAGGAGTTTCCAGGCTGTTTCCATTTGGTATCAACAATCAAGATTTCCTTTTTTAGTTTGTCATTTATTACAATGTCAGGTTGTAATGAATTATATCCCCAAAAGTCTTTTCTTTCTTGCGCTCCAATTTCGTATCGGGGATCGGTTAGTTCTTCGCGCAGCTTAACTAATATATATTCCTCCCAAAGTTTATTCATGTCAAATAATAACGCTAACATTTTTTCATTTCCAGTTGAAATATCTGGTGAATAGTTCAATAGAATTAAACGTGCAATTTCGAATACTTTCGAATAAGATTTTGATTTCCTTGAAATTTCAAAATTGTCTAATAATTTTTTTGTAATTTTTATTTCACTTACTTCAGGAAAATCAAGCTGAACTCTCTTGCATTGATCAAAAATGTGTGTGCCTTTTGTGAAGTACTCAACAATTTTCAATGCTGAATTTAATATTTGATGCAATGTATGGTCTTTGTTGTAAACTTGGTGTTCAGTATAAAATCGCTCTTTGTGGACAAGGTTTTTGGTGATGTTTTTGGAAAACAATATTTTTCCTTTTAACACATTTATATTCGAAGTTTCTAAACTGTATTTTTTTATTAAACCTTGCTTAATTGTAAATTCCGCATAAATAGACCCCACTTTTTCGCTTGAAACTGACCCCTCATTTTGAACTGCCATTTTTAGTAAAATTAAAATCTGTTTTTTGCATTATCAGGCTAAGTTAGTTTTT
>JAHEYA010000212.1 GCA_023251855.1 Bacteroidota bacterium | reverse complement strand
ATGGTAATGTAAGTGGCTTTATAGTTAATTCACCTGCTTCAAGAAATTTATTTTGGGTGGGTGGCACAGGCAATTGGAATAACCCCAACCATTGGTCATTGACAAGCGGAGGAGCAGGTGGCAATTGTCCGCCTAACCAAACTGATAATTTATATTTTGATATTATCTCTTTTCCTTCAACTAATGACACAATATATGCCGATTCCGCATTCATCTATTGCAACAATATGGATTGGACAAGCTCAACAAACAATGCAGTATTTAAAACATTAAACAATACAACATTAAAAATATATGGTTCTTTAATATTAACCGGCACAATGAACTGGCTCATGTCGGATATTTATTTTGAATCAACCGCTTTGGGAAATACCATTAAAACAAATGGTGCCACCCTCCATTCAAATAATGCGTCTCTAATGTATTTCAGAGGAATAGGCAGTTCTTGGATTTTACAGGACAGCTTAATAACTGAGTACTCAATAGGTATTGCTAATGGAGTTCAATTCAGTACAAACAACCAAAAAATAAATTGCTATGGTTTTAGTAATCTGGGTACGGCAAATCTCGGGACAAGTCACATAGTATGTGGATACAATAACTTTAAAAGCAACTCACAAATAAACGCTGCCAGTAGTACAATTGTTTTAAATAATTCCCCGTTGAATATCACAGGAAGCGTGTATAATGTGATTATTACAAACGCAACCAATTTCTCTTCATCATCTTTAGCAAATGTTACAGTTGACAGTTTGATATTCTATGGAAATAATAATAGCTATGGTTTCTCATTTGACACTTGTAGCATAAATCAGATGATTGTCCAAGATTATGGTTATCTTTTAATAATGTCAGGTTCAGGAAATGTCATTAAAAGATTAACAAGCAATGGACAAGCAATTATATCAGGAAATAATACTTTAGCAAGAGCTGATTTCATGAATGATGTAACCATATCTGGCAATAATACTTTTGATAGTTTATATTTTAATAATCCCGGACATACTGTTTTACTTGGTGCTGGAGATACTCTTACAGTTCATAACGATATGCAAATAAATGGCAATGGTAGTTTCCCGGTAACCATACAAAGCACTATACCCGGAACACAAGCAATCGTCAGCAAAGCAACTGATACTGTTTGTACAAATTTTATTTATTTGCAAGATATAATTGGTAGCGGTGGTGCTGCATTCTTCGCTGGTGGTAATAGTTTTGATCTGGGTAACAACTCAGGTTGGCAATTTGCAAATTGTTCTCAACCAATAAGCAATGTATGGCCGGGTGATGCCAACTATGATTTGGTTGCCAATAATATTGATATTTTATACATTGGTTTGGCTTATAACGAAACAGGCTTTGTACGCCCGGGAGCAACTATTGCATGGAACGCTGAGCCCTGCATAGATTGGTTCTCGCAGTTTAATACAGGAGTAAATGCAAAAAATGCTGATTGTGATGGCAATGGAATTGTAAATTCAAATGACACAACAGCTGTTGCTCAAAATTATACATTAACCCATCCTGCTATTCCAATTTATAATGGTATTGATAATAGAAATACCAACAATCTGTTTGTTGATGTTCCTTCAGGAACGCTTCATCAGGGCGATGTAGTGAGTGTTCCAGTTAAATTCGGAACTCCCGCCTCTCCCGTTACTGATGTGTATGGAATTGCCTTTACTGTAAATTATGATAAAAATTTAATTGAGAATGGCTCAATGTCTGTAACCTATGCCAACTCCTGGTTAGTTACACCTGCTAACAATGTTCATCTTGAAAAAAACTTCCCGGCTACAGGAAGCTTGGATATTGGCTTTTCAAGAACCAATCACCAAAATCAATCCGGTGATGGAACTATAGCATTCCTAAATTTTACAGTGGGCACTGCAACAACAGGAACATTGATTTTTAATTTAAGCACTATTTTATCGGTTAGTAATACCGGTATTCCAATTCCGGTAGTGCCACTCCCGGATTCTGTAACTGTAATAGCGGGCATCAATGCAATTGTAAACGACCATCCATTCAGTCTATTTCCAAACCCTGCCGGGGATTACACCTATTTAGATTATTTTATGAATGCATCCGAAAATGTAAAAATCACCATCACAAGTTTACAAGGAGAGCAAATAAAATCAATCTCACTTCAAAAAAATATTCAGGGAATGCATCATCAGAAAATTGAAACCAGCGATATTCCTGCCGGAATTTATTTTTGTACCTTAAAAACTAGCGATAGGCAGATTAGTAAGCGATTAGTAATAGTAAAATAAGGAAATATTATATTTTAGGGCTGTAAAACTGTCTATAAATTTCAAAACCCCTGTAAAGGCTTGCTTCACAGGGGTTTTAGTTTTAAAGTTGCGGACCGGACGGGACTCGAACCCGCGACCTCTGCCGTGACAGGGCAGCATTCTAACCAGCTGAACTACCGATCCAAAAAAAATTTGTTAGAATAGGAGTGCGAAAGTACTTCTTTTTTCCATACAAGCAAACAATACCTTAAATAAAATGAGAGGAATTGCACTCCGGAAAGATTAATTTCCTTACCTTCGCAACCCCAAGTAAGAAAATGGGAATAAATTATTAACTAAAAAAAATAAAAAAAATGCCAGTAAAAATTAGATTACAACGTCATGGTAAAAAAGCACATGCTTATTACCATATTGTAATTGCGGATGGTCGTGCACCTCGAGACGGAAAGTTTATTGAGAAAATTGGCTCGTACAACCCAACTACAAACCCTGCAACTATTAATTTAGATAGCGATAAAGCTTTGCTTTGGCTACAAAATGGTGCACAACCTACTGATACGTGTCGTGCAATCCTTTCTTACAAAGGTGTAATGTACAAAAATCACTTACAAGGTGGTATCACAAAAGGTGCTTTAACACAAGATCAAGCAGATGCTAAATTTGCAAAATGGCTTGCTGAAAAAGAAGGAAAAATTTCCGGAAAAGTTACTAAACTTGACAGCTCTAAAAAAGATGCATACAAAAACCGTATGGCTGCAGAAGTTGCTGTAAAAGAAGCTAAAACCGCTAAAATTGCTATCAAAAATACTCCTCCTCCTGTAGTGGAAAATGTAGCTCCTGAAGTTGCTGCTCCTGAAACTGAGAACCAGCCGGAAGCATAATTTTTTATACTTTATATACTTAATAGGCAGTTGACAAAATCGGCTGCCTATTTTTGTTTTCAACTAATTTTGTAAAATGGAGAATACCCTGAATAAGAATTATAAATTGAACTCAAATAACCTACAACCAATGTCATTTCGACCCCTTCGGCAGGCTCAGGATAAACTCCGGGAGAAATCTTTTCATAATAAAAAGATTCCTCACCCTTACAGGGATTCGGAATGACAGAAGTGTTTGAAAGAACAACAGGCATATAAAAACTAATTCGATATAAACACTAATGGAACATTTAAAATATCCAATCGGGAAATTTGAATACGGTAAAAGCTATACTGTTGCTGATAATCAAAAACATATTTCTATCATTGAACAATTTCCGGCAACCCTAAAAGATTTGGTTCCACAATTAAGTTCGGCACAATTAGAAAAGTGTTATCGTCCGGATGGCTGGACTGCCAGACAAGTGATTCATCATATTGCTGACAGCCACATGAATGCTTATATACGTGTAAAATTAACACTTACTGAAGACACTCCCCCCATAAAACCTTATGATGAAAGTTTATGGGCCAATTTGGAAGATGGAAAAAATGCACCTGTCGAAATTTCTGTTCAGCTTATTGATGCTCTTCATAAACGATGGGTTTATTTATTAAAAAAATTAAGTATTGATGAGCTGCAAAAAAAATATTTTCACCCGGAATATAAACGCGAATTTAAATTGGAAGAACTGCTTGCTTTGTATGCCTGGCATGGAAAACATCATTATGAACATTTAAAAATTATTCTAACAAATAAATAAATTTCCTATTAAAGAATGACAAGAAACGAATATTTTAATTTAGGATACATCGCCAAACGTGTTGGTAACTTTGGAGATTTAGCATTTGTTTTGGATGTTGATACTCCTGCCAATTATAAAAATCTGAAATCTGTTTTTATTGAATTAAATAATACATTGGTTCCATTTTTTATAAAAAAAATACAAATCCGTGGAAACACTGCTGTTGTTAGTATTGAAGGGATAGATACCATTGAAAAAGCAGAAAAATTATTAAAAACAGGTTTATACTTACCATTAAGTTTTTTACCGGAATTAAAAGGCAAAAAATTTTATTTTCACGAAATGCCCGGCTATACTGTTACTGACAAAACGTATGGTGCAATTGGTGTTGTAGACAAAATTCTTGACTTCCCTCAACAAGCCATCTTCCAAATAAAACATGGTGAACATGAAATTTTAATTCCTGCTAAAAAGGAATTTATTATCCGGATTGACCGTGTTAACAGGCATTTGGACCTTGATGCACCTGAAGGTTTAATTGATATTTATATCAATGATAAAGAAACAGGATTGCAAACTGAAGGTGATTCAGAAAATTAGTTTAACTTTATTGTACGATTGAGATCATTTATTTTCAATTTTCTACCAAGCTGCGAACAGTTATGTCCGGTCAGGAATTTGTTTTTAAACAGTTTAAAATTACTCAGGACAAGTGTGCTATGAAAGTAGGCACTGACGCTGTTTTATTAGGTTCTTGGGTAAACACTTCCCATGCAAAAAAAATTTTAGATATTGGTACAGGTACAGGAATCATTGCATTAATGCTTGCTCAAAAATCTCATGCAGTTATTGATGCTATTGACATTGATAAAAATTCATTTTTGCAGGCCACCGAAAATATTAATGAATGTAAGTGGAAAGACCGCATTAATGTACATCATATTTCAATACAGCAATTTACCCTTGAAGCCAACCATAAATACGATCTGATCGTAAGTAATCCCCCTTATTTTATTGACTCTTCGAAAGCATTGGAGGAATCGCGCACAAATGCACGACATACAGATCATTTACCATTTTGTGATCTTTTAAAAGGAGTATTGAATTTATTAAAACCGGATGGAAAATTTTATGTGATACTTCCAACTAAGGAAAGCCACGTGTTTCGTGATATGGCTGAACATCAAAATTTGTTCTTAACTAAACTGACAAGGATATTCACCCGTACAGATAAACCTGAAAAACGATTGCTGATGAAATTTGAATTTACAAAAAAGGCAATTAGAGAAGATTCTAT
>JAHEYA010000211.1 GCA_023251855.1 Bacteroidota bacterium | reverse complement strand
GAAAATGTTCTGTGAAAAAAGGTTCGTATAAAGTATTAGAACCATTTTGTTCTGCTCTACTGGAAAGAGGATTGACTGCGGAGATTGAGTGATTTATTTTAGAATCAGTAATGTTTTTTTTATAGCGAGTTTTAGTTTGGAGTTCACTTCAGCTGCATTTGCATACTTTTCCCAATTACCAACTGTTGTAGCAATTTGATTTATAATGGCTTCCGCTTTTTTAATATTCATTTGCTTTGCTACTTTCAGCAAATCTTCACGTGAAATATTTTTACGTTTTCCATTAATGCTTAAACAATGTTGACTTACCCAATCACTTCCGGGCCGGTAAGCATGACAAACATCGTATGCCGGAGACAATTTCCACTCGCCTGATTTATCCATCACAAATGCAAAATTTTTTGTGTGGTCATCGCAATTGCGTGCAATTACGTTAAAAACCATTCTTCTATAAAGTTGCTCTGCCTGTGGATAAGGAAGATGGAGTATACGCATTGTTTCAAATAACTGCTCGTAAGAATATTGATTGATTTCATTGAAGTTATAGTGTTGCATTGCACAAAAAGTTTGCACATGAATTTTTTTATTTCCATCTCTATCGAATCGTTTTGTCATAAAATGTGCTCTTCCGTTTTCATTCAGCAATCGGCTTTCCATCATTTCTAGTTGTGCGTCTTTTGCCATCAGATAATAAGCCATTTCTACTCGCCCATAACCGCTTGAAACACCAAATTGCTTATCGGTAACTCCATCAAATTTAATTAGCCAATGTGAAAACCCCTTAGGTGCTTCCGCTTGTCCACTTCTGATTTCCTTTGTTTTTGAATTAAATGCAATAACAGCCTTAGCCCTTGCACCCCCTGCCGATGTACCAATTTTTAATATGTCAAATAATGCTTTCTCTTCAGTTGGTACTAATTTAGTTTTGAAGTTTTTTCTGCCAGAAAGAATCTGCTCTGCTACATGTATTAAACTTCCAAGTTCAACTTTTGTTACTGTATCTTTGATATTTTGCATTACTGGCTCAAACTCCAAAGCGCCCATTCCTCTCTTGCCAATAAAACACAATATCTCTACCGGTGTTAAACTATCGGAAAGCCTATTATTGTTTATAAGCCAGGTGTTAATTAAGGCATTACCGTATTTGTCAGGCAGAGCATCGGCTATAAGCCCTGGTAATCCTTTAAATGTAGTTACATCTCTTAATTCAGGAAATGAAAATATTTTCCGGGCTTTATTTTCTATTGGCATTTTAATTGGAGCAAGGTCCAATCCCTTTTTTAAAAAAACAGTATCATATTCAAACGAACCTACTCCTGTTTCGGAATCCCAGGCAATCGCACCAACACGTTGCTTCCATAAATTTATGTATGCTGTTTTTATCATTACCAGGATGATTTAGACTTCTTAATTGGAATTTTTGACTTAGATGCTCGCTTACGTTTTGTTTCTTCCAGTTTTGCCAATTGCATCGGACTCAATTGTGTTTGAGCTTGAAATTCTTTCAACATATAAAGTAAATGCAATGCCCGCAATAATTGTATAAATGTGATCAGATTAATTCTTTTTCCATTCTCAAATTCAACAAGTGTGGAACGATTTATACCAGCCTCTTTTGACAATTCTGTTTGAGTTTTATTCTGGTCCAAACGATGTTGTTTTATGAAAGCACCTATAGTTTCAATAATTGAACTATTGCTTTGGTTATTTATGTAGGACTTTTCCATCAGTATAGACTTTTTTAGCACTCATTGTTGACTATTACCAACAATTAATTGATTAAAGTATTGTTGTATAAAACCAACATTACATACAAATATAAGGCTTAATATCGGTAATTTCCAATATTTTGTATAAAATAATATATATAAATTGTTTAAATGGCTGATATTCAATTAGATGTTAGATATGAGATATGAGATTTTAGATGTGAGTGTGAAAAAAGGTTCGTATAAAGTATTAGAACCATTTTGTACTGCTCTGCTGGAAAGAGGATTGACTGCTGAGATTGAGTGATTTAACTTATACAAAAGCCCTAACACACCTGCTATCACTTTAGCTTAGCGCATACTAAGGCATTCCAAATGCCGCTTAACAAGGGTATTTGCTTTTACAAAAAGTCCCGGAGGGACGATTCTTATGGTAAAAAAGGTTTCCATAAAGTAGCAAGTCCCGTAGGGACGACCTTATTCTCTACGTTAATCATAAAATTCAAACAGATATTTTTCGTCATAAGGAATTTCAAATTTTTTCAGTAGTTCTAAATATTCCTCTTTGAATGTTTTCTGTTTGTGATGTTCTTCCTGATTCATTATGTATTTTATTACAGTATCACGCTGTGAACGGGAATAGGAAAATGCAGCGTACCCCTCTTGCCAACTAAATTTACCTGTTACCAACTTGTTACTGTTGATCCATGTTGAAGCACTCGCTTTCAGCATTTGCATTTGTTTTGCAACAGACATGGTAACCGGTAATTCAAAAAAGACATGAACATGGTCTTTCCAACCACCAACAGCCAGTGGATATGAACCGTCATTTTTTAAAATTCCTGACATATAACGGTGCAAATCATCTCGAAAATTTTTTGCGATGATGTTTTCCCTGCCTTTCACAGCAAAGACACAATGGATATTTAACTGGGAATAGGTGTTTGCCATCGTGTCTGTTTTTTTACCAAAAGGTCGTCCCTATGGGACTTCTGTTTTTTATTCTGTCATTTTTATTACCAAAATACCGTCCCTACGGGACTTTCAGGTTTCTCAAACCTCTAAGCTTGAAACCTATGTAAATCTATTTTGGGGATGCCCGGTTAAACCTAACGTTCTGATGATTGGAATGCCTAATTTTTTTATTTTATTTCAGACCCTACGCTGAACGTGGGCGTATTGTGGTTAAAGTATTCAATAATTAATTACATAACTTTTTAATCATATCATAGGACTCTTCTTCTCCCAATTCACCCGCCTTGCTAAAATCCATGCAACCATTTTCTTTTTGCTTTAATACTACCATGGCGAGCCCTCTTCTTAGGTAAGCGTATCCATTCTTTGGGTTAATTTCTATTGATTTGTTATAATCAAGAATTGCGCTTTGCCAATCTTTTAACATACTTTTAGAAACGCCTCTGTGGCAATAAGCATCGGATTTTTGGGGATCAATTTCTATTGTTTTACTGAAGTCAAGAATGGAACCCCTGTAATCACCAAGATTTTTTTTTGATACTCCTCTGTTAAAGTAAGTTTCAGCATCTTTGGGGTTAAGCTCAATTGCTTTACTTAAATCTACAATTGCTTCTTTATATTTTTTTTCGAAAGCTTTAATACACCCAATTTGGCGATAAGCATCAGCATCTTTTGGATTTAAATTTATCACTTGAGAGAAGTCTGTAATAGCATTTGAATAATCCTTTAAAAGAAAATTTAAATTCCCCCGATTATAATATACTTCTTTAAGAGTGGGATTGAGTTTAATAGCTTTATTAAAATCTTCCATTGCCTCGCTATAGTTTCCCAATTCCTTTTTTGCATCGCCTCTATTTAAATAGATAGCTGCTTCATTAGGATTAAGTTCGATTGCTTTATTAAAATCTTCCGTTGCACCGTTATAATCTTTTAATTTCGTTTTTGCAGTGCCTCTATTTGAATAGATAGCTGCATCATTCGGACTGAGTTCAATAGCTTTATTATAATCCATAATAGCTCCTGTAAAGTTTTGTAATTTACACTTGGCATTGCCCTGCATGTTATATTTATTCTCAAGATTTGTTTGTGAATAAGTTACTGGAATGAAAAATAGTTGAAAAATTATAAGTAATTTTTTTGTCATTTTTTTTGTATTTAATATCTCCGATAAAAAGATGAAAATTTTAAATTAAAAATCTTGATTTATGATTTTGCAATTAAGTCACTTAATCGGTTTCGAAAGTTAAACCAAATTTCATCTTTATCAAAGTCTGATGCTATTAATTTTTTCTTGTAGTCGGATAAAACGGCTTTGAGTCGGTTAGCAAACTTTGTAGCGTTGATTTTTTTTGTCGCTTCGTCAAAATACTCCTTGCTCGCCTCTCTCGTGATAGTCCAATCATTTTTTGTATCTCGATTGTGCAAAATTCCGCACCTTACATTTTCGTAAAAATCGTTCGGGATACCCCCGTCTTTTTTATCTGCAATTGTTCCGTCCGGCTTAACTCCACCAGTAGCAAAAAGTGAAAACCGATCTTCAGTTGTGAAAAAGTAACCAAAACATTCTCTGCTTTTATCTTTAGTGTCTCTATATTTTTTATTAGTGAATGATACATATGTTTCAATTAGCAAACAGCAACTTGTCATTAAAGCGAAACCACTTTTATAGTTTGCCCTAAAGTCTTGGTTTGGAAAATCAAATGTTTTTAAATACCTTCCGTAAAACCTGTCATAGATGAAACTTGCAAGTTTTTTCTTGTCCTTCGTTTTTAGGTATTCTTTGCATTGTTCAACTGTAATTTCTTCTCCATCCGATGATATTGCCAGTATGAGCTTTTCGTTTGCCATTTAATATTAAATTTCAAGTTAGCACATCGCTAAAATACATTTGTAATGCAGTTTTAATTTTTGATAATTAGCAATTATCCTGTTTAATTGTTTTTCATTACACAGAATCGAAAATGCTGAAATGTGCTTAGTATTATTGCAATTAATATCAACTCACACCGTCAATTTTTTATATTTCACACGCCTCGGTTCTACATTGCCAAGGCGTTTCTTTTTATTTTCTTCGTATTCGGAATATCCTCCTTCAAAATAATATATCTGTGAATCACCTTCAAAAGCAAGAATATGGGTACATACACGGTCGAGGAACCAACGGTCGTGGGAAATGATAACAGCACATCCTGCATAGTTTTCTAAACCTTCTTCTAATGCACGTAATGTATTTACATCCAAATCATTTGTTGGCTCATCAAGTAATAAAACATTCGCTTCTTTTTTTAATGTTAATGCTAAATGCAAACGGTTGCGTTCACCACCGGAAAGTATTCCACATTTTTTTCCTTGGTCAGAACCATTGAAGTTAAATTTAGATACATACGCCCTGGAGTTCAATGTTTGTCCACCAATCACAATATTTTCACTTCCACCCGTAAGTACTTCGTAAATGGTTTTATTAGGGTCAATTTCAGTATGAGATTGATCAACATAAGCAATCTTAACAGTTGCACCAACTTTAAACTCGCCTGTATC
>JAHEYA010000210.1 GCA_023251855.1 Bacteroidota bacterium | reverse complement strand
GATCAAACTCTCCATTGTAAGTTTGTTTGATAATGCTCTTCTTCAAAAAAAGAAAAATTATTTATTGTTTAGGATTTGTTTCTCAACTTATTATTAGAACATAATAATAAGAGGGATACTTCTATTTCTTTAGACTTCTCAATATTTTCAAAGAACGGATTTATATAACTGCCTTAATTACTTAAGACTATAAATTCATGTTTTAAAGAACAACCAATTTTTGATTGGGGGCGACAAAAGTACTAATACTTTTCAAATTTGCAAGTATTTTATAAAAAATAATTTATTTTTTATAAAATACTCCGCTTTTGTTAAGAACTCCCCATTAAATTTTTTAGCGGGGGCGCAAATATACTACTTTATTTAATATCCAAATATTATTTTAAAAATAATTAATAAAAAAGTTATTATTTTTGTGGGAAATCTAATTCTACACTTTATGAACCCCAATTATATCCTTATTGCCATCCCATTTTTTCTGCTTACACTGTTTATTGAATTCATTTGGGGACGTTTTAAGAAAACCCGTTTCTATAACTTTGAAGATACTATAACAAATCTTAACCTTGGAATTGGAAGCCAAGCCTTTAATACCTTATTGAAATTAGTGTTATTAAGCTTGTATGAGTTTGTATATATTAATTATGCTCCATTCAAAATAGAAAATGGCGTATTGTCTTTTATACTTTGCGTGATCGTTTACGATTTTATTTTTTATTGGGCGCATCGATGGGGTCATGAAATGAATATTTTTTGGGGTGCACATATTGTTCATCATCAAAGTGAAGAATATAATTTATCTGTAGCTTTAAGACAGTCATGGTTTCATAATGCATTAGCTTTTGTTCTATTTCTTCCAATTCCGCTCCTTGGGTTTGATCCACTGATTTTTGCTGCGGCTGCCGGTTTTACAACTTTATATCAATTTTGGATACATACAAAACATATTAAATCCATTGGAATATTTGAATGGATCTTTAATTCTCCATCTCATCACCGTGTTCATCACGCAACCAATCCGAAGTACCTTGATAAGAATTATGCAGCTGTATTTATCATATGGGACAGGCTGTTTGGCACTTTTCAAAAAGAGGAAGAAGAACCTAGCTACGGTATTACTTTACCTTTAAATAGCTGGAATCCTGTTTGGGCAAACATTCATTTTTATGATGATTTATGGAAAGGAATAAAAAAATCAAAACGCTGGAAAGATAAATTGTTATTGCTTTTTAAAGGTCCGGAATACTTAGGCAAACTACTTGGGCAAAAATCTGAAGATCAATTGAACTCGAAAAAATTCAGCACAAAAGTTCCTGCCAATATGCAGGTGTATGTGTTTTTACAATTCGTTTTACTTTTGTTTGGTCTTGTTTCTTATCTGAATCATTTTAATGAACTTTCATTGTTCTACAAGTTAACAATGTTTGCTTTGATAACATTGACTACCTTAAATTGTGGTGCTATTATGGAAAACAAAAAATGGATCAATGTTGTTGAAGTGGCCAGATTTGCAGCATTTTTACCCTTATATAATACCCTTTATCTCTACTATTACAGAAATTTCCTTTCATTTACATTTCCGCTATCTATGGTTCTTGTATGTATTTTTCTAACCTGGATCATTATTAATCAGGTTGGTAAAAGAAGTGAAAATATCCAGCAGGTTCAATAGTCTCAGCCCGCTCTACAAAGGAGAGAGTGTTTCTAATCAATCAACATTAACTCGCCATTAGGCACATATAATTAATTCGCCAAAAAAGAATTTTCAAAACATAAATGGACACTTACGGAGCAAACCCAGAAATTTTATTACAATTGATCTCCGTAAAAATGCCATTTGGCCGACACAAAGGAACCTTACTATGTAATTTACCGGTAAATTATTTAGAATGGTTTCAGAGAAAAGGTTTTCCTGAAGGTAAGTTGGGGATTTTATTACAAACCATATTTGAAATAAAAATAAATGGTTTAGAGTATTTACTAAATCCGTTGAAGAAAAATATTACAGATAAACGAGCTATTAAAAATTTGCGAAACAAACCATGAACAGTCAGTTTCGTAAATTATTTTTTTATTCGTTATTCGTTAGTGTTATTTTATGGTTCTTATTTTGTTTACCCTCCCCTCTTTTCAAAAATAAAACGTGTACTGTATTAGAAGACTGCAATGGAACTTTGCTTGCTGCGCGTATTGCGGATGATGGTCAATGGCGATTCCCAAACAGTAAACGTGTTCCGTTAAGATTTATTTCAAGTATTATTCAATTTGAGGATAGAAATTTTTTTATTCACCCAGGTTTCAATCCCTTTGCATTTATCCGAGCGATTAAACAAAATATAAAAGCAAAAAAAATAGTAAGTGGTGGAAGTACTTTATCCATGCAAGTTATACGTCTTTCCAGAAAAAAAAAGAACAGAACTATTATTGAAAAAATGATAGAAATTGTTTTGGCATTAAGGCTTGAACTAACTTATTCAAAACCCGAAATATTAACATTATATGCTTCGAATGCCCCATTTGGTGGGAATGTAGTAGGTATAGATGCTGCATCCTGGAGATATTTTGGAAGAGAAACGGAAAAACTATCTTGGGCAGAATCAGCCACATTGGCTATTTTACCGAATGCACCAAGTTTAATTTACCCGGGGAAAAATCAGGAACTTTTATTTGGAAAACGAAATCGGTTGCTGGATCAGTTATACATATCTAAAATAATTGATAAGGAAACTTGTGAACTCAGCAAACAAGAGCCTTTGCCCGGAAAACCACATCCTATTCCACAAATTGCAACTCATTTATTGCAACGAGCAGTCAAAGATGGATTTAATGGAAAACGACTACAATCTACAATTGATGGGCACTTACAGGAAGGGTTAAATGAAATAATTGAAAATCATCATAAAATTTTAAGGACAAATGAAATTCATAATGCTTGTGCACTCGTACTTGAAGTGAATAAAGGAAATGTTTTAGCTTATGTTGGAAATACTGATAATACAGGCAAAGCAGAATATGAAAGTGATGTTGATGTTATAAATGCACCAAGAAGTACAGGAAGTATTTTAAAACCTTTTTTATTTGCAAGTATGTTATCTGATGGTGAATTACTTTCTACAAGCCTTATACCTGATATTCCAACACAAATTGCTGGTTATGTTCCACAAAATTTCAATACCTCATTTGATGGGGCAGTTCCCGCAAAACGAGCATTGGCAAGAAGTTTAAATATACCAGCCGTAAGAATGTTACAAAATTATGGCATTGAAAAATTCAATTATAATTTAAAAAAAATCGGAATGACGACTCTTAATTATTCTCCTGACCATTATGGATTATCAATTATACTAGGCGGTGCAGAAGGTAAATTATGGGATATTGCCGGAATGTATGCAAGTATGGCTAGAACACTCAACCATTATACTGTATATAATGGAAAATACGACAAGGGAGATTTTCATCCACCTGTTTATATTCAACAAGAGGAAAAGAATCCAAGCTTAGAAGAAGCTTCCATTTTTGATGCGGCTTCTATCCATCTAACATTTGAAGCAATGGTTGAAGTATCGCGCCCAGATGAAGATGCCGGATGGAGGCAATATACATCATCAACAAAAGTTGCATGGAAAACGGGCACCAGTTTTGGTTTTCGGGATGGTTGGGCAGTTGGAGTTACACCAAAATATATTGTTGGAGTTTGGGTTGGAAATGCTGATGGCGAAGGCAGACCAGGGCTAATAGGTGTACAAACAGCCGCTCCCATCATGTTTGATATTTTTAGTTTATTAAAACCCGGTAAATGGTTTTCTACTCCTTATGATGAAATGGAAAAAGTTGGAATATGTCACCAAAGTGGTTACAGAGCCACTGATATTTGTGAACCCATTGATACGATCAGAATACAAAAGTCGGGATTGCGCACAGAGCCTTGTAAATATCACCGGATGGTGCATTTGGATGCTTCAGGTAAATATCGCGTAAACAGTAATTGTGAAAGCGTAACCAAAATGCAGCATGTAAGTTGGTTCGTATTACCACCTGCAATGGAATTGTATTATAAATCAAAGAATCCAAGTTATAAAGAATTACCTCCTTTCCGAAACGACTGTGAAACCAATGGATTAAGTGCAATGGAAATTATCTATCCAAAACAATTCAGTAAAATATATGTTCCGGTAGAATTGGATGGAAAATTAGGAAAAACAATTTTTCAAGTTGCACATCGCGGAGCAAACAGTACTATTTACTGGCATTTAGACGAATTTTATATTGGGTGTACAAAGGTTACTCACCAAATGGCATTAAGTCCTGACGAAGGAATTCATACGCTTACATTGGTAGATGAAACAGGTGAATCACTTGTTCAGAAGTTTGAAATTGTTAGTGGTAAAAAATGATCTTTACTATTAACAATTTGTAAAAAATTTTAGTTTAGTTTTGATCAAAATAACAAAAATGATTTTATGAAAGCTGCTTCTATAAGTGAGTTACAAAAAGAGTTAAGAAGTTTTGAACCTAAGCAAATATTGGAAATATGCTTACGCTTAGCTAAATATAAAAAAGACAATAAAGAATTACTTTCTTATCTTCTTTTTGAAGCACATGATGAGAAAGCATATATTAAAAAAATAAAAGAGCAAATGGATATAGATTTTTCCGGAATAAACAGGAATACCAGCTATCTCACAAAAAAAAGTTTACGAAAAATTTTAAGAGGAGTTAATAAATTTATCAGATATTCCGGTTCAAAACAAACTGAGGTTGAATTACGAATTTATTTCTGTACTAAAGTGAAAGCAGTAAGGATTCCAATAGATTCAAGCATTGTTCTTTCCAATTTGTATAATCGGGAAAAAGAAAAAATAAAAAAAAATCTGGAAAAATTGCATGAAGATTTTCAGTACGATTATCAGCATGAATTGGAGAGATTGTAATTGAGATAGAAACTGACAGGTATTATACTAAAAAAAAGCGTACAAAAAACAGTTCTGAATAACTTTTTAAAAATTGCATTTACAATTTTTTTCAAAGTTCTCAAACTTTCTATAAACCTTACAACCACTCATTTTCCTTAAGCATTCGAAAAGAAAATTACTCATTCTTCATCTGTTGAAATCCTTTTTGACAAAAGTTTACAATTAGCATAGACACTATCCTAAAATTTTGTAGTTTTGTGCTATGACTGAATTCGCTACCCAATCCGATATAAGCTCCCGCAGACGAGTAACA
>JAHEYA010000209.1 GCA_023251855.1 Bacteroidota bacterium | reverse complement strand
AAATTGCAGCATTAACCAATACCGGAATAAAAACGGTTATCTCCCGAAAACGTTATGCAGTAATGTATTTACAAGAACATTTGAGAAGTCTGTATGAAGAATTATTAACTAATTAAAAAATAGAAATCATGGACATAAAATTTAAAATTTTCAGAGGAATAAAAATTATTGCAGCCATAACATTTTTTGTCACGCTGTTTGGCTTTGGAACAATGCACCTGTGGAATTGGCTGGTACCAGACCTTTTTCACGGACCAATCATCAGCTTTTTTCAGGCAATTGGATTGGTTGTTTTGTCTAAAATTTTATTCGGTGGCTTTCATCGTGGTGGTGGCTGGGGAGGTAGAGGACATTGCGGACATGGGCATAATCGCGAACATTGGAAACAACGCATGAAAGATCGAATCGCAATGATGACACCTGAACAAAAAGAAAAATTCAAAAGCCGTTGTGGGGGAAAATATTGGGAATTTGCTGAAGAAGAAAATAAAGCTGAATAGAATAAAATGTAATGTTAATGAAACCCTTTGTTGATGTATTCAACAGAGGGTTTTTATTTATTGCTATCCAGCTATTTTTAGTTAGCTTTGAATATTAAACGAAAATTTTTCAAAGAGAATAAAAAATTTCATGAAATATTTATCTATACTCATTCTCTTCTCGATTTCCACCAATCATCTTTATGCTCAGTCTGAAAACAAATTAACAGAAGTACAACATTTCGGCACCAATCCCGGAAATTTTAAAATGTTTATTCATGCTGATTCAACCACCCACAAAACTAAATTACCACTTGTGGTTGTATTACATGGATGTGGTCAAAATGCAAAGGATGTCGCTGAATTAACAGGTTGGAACAAACTTGCCGATTTAAATAACTTTATTGTTTTATATCCTCAGCAAAAATTCTTGAACAATCCTGAACTATGTTTTAATTGGTTTAATAATCATGATATAGAAAAGGATAAAGGCGAATGTGAATCCATTTTTGAAATGATCGTTTTTGTCAAAAACCATTATTCAATTGATAGCAGCAGTATTTTTGTAACCGGACTTTCTGCCGGGGCAGCAATGAGTGCAGTGATGATGGCTACTCATCCTGAACAGTTTAGGTGTGGAGCTATATTTGCCGGTGGTGCCTACAAAATGGCTACAAATCCCGTATCCGGTGCTAAAGGAATGTTAGGTAAAAAATATATTTCGCAGGAAACATTAGTTAAAAATGTACACAAACAAAATCCCGATTATAAAGGTAAATATCCTAATCTGATTGTATACCAAGGCTTAAATGACCCAATTGTAAATTATAAGAACGCCACATTTTTGATTAATCAATGGACCGCTTTAAATAATTCTGACACTATACCCGACAAAACAGAACAATCATTTATGGGAATCGAAGATATTACAAGAACAGAATATACTGATAATTCGGGAAGAACAACGGTTATATCTTATAGCATAAAAAATTTAGGTCATCGTCTGCTTATAAAACCCGGAGACAAAGAAAATGAAGGTGGAAAAACAGGTATGTTTGGCGTTGACAAAGGTTTTCATTCAACATATCAAACTGCAAAAGAATTTGGAATAATAAAAAATTAAATTCCACTTCTTCAAAAGAGGAACTAAGGTTAAGTTTTATTTCTGAATCTCCTTCTTAATCAACTTCAACAATGCCTTTGCATCCACGTCCTCCAATTGTATTCCAAATTTTATTTCTTTACCATAATAATCAAAAGTCAGCCTCTCTCCTGCTACCACCCAATACGAGTTATTCAGGTTTTCAAAAAACGAATTCTCCTGGGTTTCAAAGAGTCGTAGGTCTTTTATGAAATCGATCTCATATGCCTTTATTTTACCACGTCCTGAAACATCACGTTTGACAAACAATTTATTCTCACGTATCTTAATTTTCTCCTTACCAGATTTTCTCCACAAATACGAGGTAAAAATTTTATATTCAAAATACGTCCAAAAGCCCATCCAAACAATAATTGCAATTTTAGTATTAGGATCTGGCATAATAAAAATTTGTGACAAAATAACCAATCCACTTAAACTCCAGAGAAAAAACCAAACAAATAGAAGTCTACTCTTCACTTTATCCATCAATGAAAGCACCACTATGCTTAATTCATTTTCTTTTCGTAATATACTAATACGTTTTCCTATATATTCCATTTCATTTTATAAATTTAAAAACAAAATTATCAATTAATTCTATATTTGTAGTTGGGCGTAAATGAATTAAAAGTTACCTCACTTTTCTAATAACTAAACACAAAAATGACAAATAAAACCGAAGTGAAAGAAGTTGGATTTGGCACCAAAACATCCTCTCAAAAAAGCAGATTAATTAATAAAGATGGCTCGTTCAACATTGAACGCATTGAACAGTCGGGATGGAGCTATACAAGCGTTTATCATGCGCTGATAACAATGCCTTGGATCAGGTTCAATTTTGTTATACTTAATTATTTTATCATTACTAATTTGATTTTTGCCAGCCATATTACTGCGCTGGAATTGAAGGATTAAGAGGTGTAGAAGGCACAACAGAAATAGATAAATATCTGGAAGCTTTTTTCTTCAGCACACAAACAATAAGCACTGTGGGTTTTGGCCGGTTAAGTCCCGGCAGTCATATAATTAGTACTATTGCATCCATAGAATCGTTGATGGGCTTATTAGGCTTCGCATTGGCCACTGGTTTGATATACGGGCGTTTTTCCCGACCTAAAGCGAATATTATTTTTAGCAAAAATGCCATCATTGCCCCATTTAGAGGTGCTACTGCTTTTCAATTTCGTATTGCAAATAAAATGAACAACAGTCAGATCAATGATATCGAAGCCCGTGTAACAATGGCCAAACTTGAGTTAGAGAACGGTACTATGGTTAGGCGCTTTCACAGAATGGAATTAGAATTAAAAAAAATAATTTTTTTCCAATGACTTGGACAATCAATCATCCGATTGATGAAAATAGCCCATTGTATAGTATGACTGCCAAAGATCTTGATGAATCGGATGTCGAATTTATGATACTTTTAAGTGGTTTTGATGATACATTTTCTCAAACTGTCAATTGCCGTTTTTCCTATACTCATGATGAAGTAGTCTGTGGAGCCAAATTTATAAGTGTGTTCGGTGAAAATGAAAAAGGACAAACAACCCAGTATCTCAATAAAATAAATGATTACGAGATTGTTCAATAATTCTTATTGTAAAATCAGTTTCCGAAAATATATTTTCCTGATTTATCTACTGTCACTTTCGGACGTTGTTTATGCAATTCAAAATAATCATAGCCTGTTTTTAGGTTTTTCCAAAAATCAAGTAATACAGTATTTTCACCAGCTTTCTGCGACAACTGTTTCATTAAATTCTCATTAAATTTTACAGGAAAAATATCAACCGGAATAGTTGATTCTCCGCTATTTTTTGCTTCAACCGCCAAAACATACACTTCCTCTATATAAGTATCTGTTAAAGGAATACAGCCTATGGTAACACAATTTCCATGTATCATTATATCACCACCTAAATTATTTTTTCCAATTATTTTATCGCTTGCATTGGGATAACTAACACCCAACGATAAATGATAATTACTAAATGGATTGAATACACTTACACTATAAAAACCCTCCGGTACTTGCCCATCGCCTTGTTTACGTTTTGGTCCTAAATCCCCAGAAGAACTGCAGATTCCGTATGTTTTAAACAATTGGAATTCTTTTTTTTTGTTCGATTTCAACCATACTTCCAAGGTTTTTTCATACTTAAAAACACGGATATACATTTCAAAATTATCCGTTTTAATTTCTTTTTTTATCAGCTCGGATTTAAGTCCATCCCATTTTAATGAGTATGCATTGCGCACACGAACATTTTTATTTTGTTCTATTTTAAAATTTTGTGCACTCAAAACAGTTGAAAAAATAATAAGTATTAATGTGCCTAAGTATTTCGATTTATAGTTCATCATTTTAAAAATTACAATTTTTTTGCCTCATTCCAATACACATCCATTTCAGCCAGAGTCATCTCACTTAGCTGTTTGCCTGATGTGGCAGCTTTCTTCTCCAAATACTGAAAACGCTTAATGAATTTTTTATTTGTTTTTTCTAAAGCATCTTCCGAATTAATATCTAGCGATCGTGCATAGTTAATCAATGAAAATAGCACATCTCCGAACTCTGCTTCAATTTTTTCTTTTGACGCCTTGGAATCAACTTCATGTTTAAATTCCTCAATTTCTTCCTGAACTTTTTCCCAAACCTGCTCAGGCTTTTCCCAATCAAAACCAACTGCCCTTGCCTTTTCCTGTATGCGTGATGCTTTGATCAATGAAGGCAAAGAACTTGGAACACCTCCAAGAACGGAGCTACTGCCTTCTTTTAATTTTAATTTTTCCCAATTTTCTTTTACTTGTTGTTCATTCTCAACTTTCACATCTCCATAAATATGTGGATGCCGATTAATTAATTTTTCACATAGTGAATTAATCACATCAGTAATATTAAAAGCTTTTTCATCCTTATTTTCAGAGGCAATACGTGCATAAAAAACAATATGCAAAAGAACATCACCCAGTTCCTTTTTAATATTTAACATATCCTTTTCCATAATGGCATCCGACAGTTCATAGGTCTCTTCAAGTGTCAAATGACGCAAACTTTCTATGGTTTGCTTTTTATCCCATGGACATTTTTCGCGCAACTCATCCATAATAGTTAACAAACGTTCAAACGCCTTTAATTTTTCTTGCATATTCATCCTTTATTAATTGAGACCGAATTTATGATTAAAAATGAAATTTTTCTAAAAAAATACTTTTTACTCCTCCCCTCTCCTTAATTACTTCTCAAGCCAATATTTTTGATAATTTTGCAGGATTAAAAATTCTGATCAGCAAATGCATCTTATTAAAAAAAAAGTAATTAAAACTATCTTCTTATTGCTATTACCTATTTTGCTGAATGCTCAAAATGCTCCATTTCAGGATTTTTTATTGTCTCCACAAGCTCATTATGGTTTTATAATAAGCCATCGCAATAATATGGCTCAATTGATTAAAGGCCACATTTATGGTGCTGAATTAAATTACGTTTTTCGCACTGATGGTTGTCGACCTTGGCAACAAATTCATAAATATCCTGAAATAGGCGTCTGTGCTTTACACATGTATCTTGCAAACCCGCAGCAACTGGGCAATATGGAAGCTTTATATCCTT
>JAHEYA010000208.1 GCA_023251855.1 Bacteroidota bacterium | reverse complement strand
TATTTTATTCAAGTTTTGTTATGACTTTGGTGATGGGTCTTTTATTTTTGCTATTTACCTACCTCTTTTTCGCTCTAAAAACCCGCAAAATCAAAATATAGGTTCGAATCAATTCGTTAATCGTCTAATTTGATGATAATCTAATACCATATTATCGAATTGTCAAATTTTGGAAACAATATGAAACATTTTTTTATTTTTTGTTTATTAGGAATCCTATTCTCTTTTAAAACTTTTGCCCAAGAAGAAGAGCAACAAGCCCCCACAAATAATATTGACACCACTTCTATTGTTGAACCAGAGCAAGTTCCAACTCCTGAAAAGTTAAGAATGATGGGTGCCTCTGAAGATCAGATAAAACAAGTTAATGCTTTTCAGGAAAGAAAGTTCGGGAAACAACAACAAAAAATCTTGAAACAACAGCCGATTTCCTTGGACAAAAATTATTCTAATTATAATGATAGCTATTACGAACTATTCCTCCACCAATTAAAACTGAAAGCACAAAAGAGAAAATTTTTGGACATTCTTTTTTCATAAACAACACCATCAAATTTTATGACAAAGCGAATCAACTCAAAGCTCCTGATAATTATATACTTGGTATTGGTGATGAATTGAGCATTGCGATCTGGGGATTTTCTGATTATAGTGAATCATTCAAAATAGACCAAAATGGTTCTATCAATCCCAAATTAGTAGGGCGGATTTATTTAAATGGACTTAGTTTCAAGGATGCAAAAGGATTGATAGCGGGCAAATTCAAAGGTGTTTATGACCTGAATAATTCTCAAATTGATATTACTCTTAGCTATTCAAAAATAATTACTGTAAATATTGTAGGAGAAGTAAATAATCCCGGATCATACACTATTCCTTCCATTAATACTGCGTTTAATGCACTAGTAACTGTTGGCGGGATAAAGCCAATTGGTTCCGTTCGGAAAATTTATTTGAAAAGAGGAGGTCAAACTATTAAAACACTTGATGTTTATGAATACTTGATGAATCCTGATAGCAAACAGGATTTTTTTCTAGAAAATAATGATTACATCCTCGTACCTTCTTCAACCAAAGTAGTACAAATAAGGGGTCCTGTAAAAAGGCCTCATGGTTATGAATTGACTGATAAGGAAAATTTAAAATCATTGATTGAATTTTCCGGAGGATTTGATGTTGGGGCCTATAGTAAAAACATTCAGGTAAAGCATATCTTTAAAAATGAAGAAAATATTATTGATATTGATTATGATAGTTTGATTACAGCCAAAAAGGATTTTGAATTGTTTGATGGAGATTCAGTGATTGTGAGAAAAATTCAAAAAGGATATAGCAATTATGTTGCTTTGGTTGGCCCCGTTAAACTACCCGGCAATTATGAAATAAAATCAGGTGACAGGATTGCGGATGTCCTCAAAAGAGCTGAAGGCTTTGCATATGATGTATTTGATAGCAGATCGTATATTATCCGCCTCAACTCTATGGACCTGTCGAGTAAATACATTCCTTTTAATTTAAAAGAAGTAGCGGAACATCCAAATTCAAATGGCAACATTCAACTTCAAAATTTGGATACTATAAAGATATTTTCAAAATCTTATTTCAAAGATCAGTTTGTTTTTTCGGTACTCGGTTCTGTCCGAAACCCTGGAGAATATAAGTATGGAGAAGGTCTTACGCTTAAAGATGCACTTTATCTGGCAGGAAGACTAAAAAAAGAAGCGGCTAGAAACCGTATTGAAATATCAAGATCTATTGACTCTTACATAAGTTCCAAAAAATTCGTCACCACAAAAACCTTGATAAAAACGGTGCAAATTGGAGATGATTTAACAATTGATAAGGCATCTGAAGACTTTATAATTCAACCTTATGATCAGATAATGGTTAGAACTGATCCGGACTTTGAATTACAACAAAACGTTGTTCTCAAAGGTGAAGTTTTATACCCTGGGGTATACAGCATTTTAAATAAACATGAAAAAATAACAGATTTGCTCAAAAGAGCCGGGGGCCTTACCTCATATGCTTTTCCGGAAGGAGCTAAACTTACCAGAAGAGAACTAAATATAGGTGCGGTGTTTTTGCAACTGGATGATGTAATGAAAGACTCCACATCTGAGTATAATTATATTTTAAAAAATGGAGATGAGCTCACAATCCCTAAAACAGATCAGCTGATTGCAATTAAAGGGAATATTAATTACCCGAATATTGTATCATTGAAACAAATCAGCGCACCATATACTAAAGGCAAATCTGCACGATATTATATTGAGAACTATGGGTTAGGATTTGATAAAGATGCAGATAAAAATAAAACCTATATCATTAAGCCCGGTGGATATACGAACAGAACGAAGCATTTTTTGTTTGTAAGATCTTACCCAAAAGTTCCTAAAGGTGCAACAATAGTCGTTTCTAAAAAAACAGTAAAAGAAAAAAATAAAAAAGATAGTGAACCAATAGATTGGAATAAAGTGATTGAAAATGCAACAGTTAAATTCACTGCGTTGTTAACGCTTTATCTTCTGGTCACTCGTTTGACAGTTAAATAAATTAATTTAGATTTGATATTTTCACGATACTAACAATTTAAATTAATAAAATAGAATGGAGAAAGATGAAGGAATGAGTTTAGTGGAGATGGTTAAGATTGCCGACTCTTTTTTTACTGAACTCAAAAAAAAATGGTTGGTAATTGCAATTTTTGTTGTCATAACATCGGGATTAGGTTTATATTATTCTAGTACACAAAAGCCTCAATTTATAGCCGAGAGTGCCATGATGCTTGAGAGTTCGAAAGGCGGTTCTGCTTCAGGAGCACTCGCTCTGGCTAGCCAGTTTGGTTTAATGGGTAGTAGCTCTTCTGCCGTAATTACTGAAGATAAATTAATTGAGATCATAAAGACCGAAACAATCATCAGATCCACTTTTTTTAAAAAAACCACTATTGATTCTTCTACCGATATTCTAGCAAATCATTTTATAGAATTGTTTGGTTATAGAAAAGCATGGAAAAATGATGATTCACTTAAAAATTTCAGGTTTGAAAATTCGGAAGAAAATATAACAATAAAAGAAAATCGTGTTTTAAAAATGTTTTACAAGCGAATTATTGCTAATTTTTTAACTATAGAGAAATCAAAAAGTGGGATTATTACAGTAAGAACTACAACCCCATCAGAAAAGTTTTCAAAAGATTTCAATACCTATTTAGTGGAAACAGCTACAAAATTTTATGTTAATCGAATTGCTGCAAAAGGGAAAAAAAGTGTTGATATAATTGAGAAAAGGGTGGACTCGATTACTATTGAGCTGAAAGAAACGGAATTCGCTCTTGCTAGGTGGAAGGATGCAAATTTTCGCTTGGTAAAAGCACAAGGAATGATAGAAGAACTTAGACTAAGAAGAAATGTGGAAATAAAAAATGCACTGTATCTGGAAGGAGTCAAACGTTTAGAAGTAGCCAAATTTTCTTTATTAGACGAAACGCCATTTCTTCAAATCATAGATTCACCAACCCTGCCATTAAATATTGCAAAAGGAATTACTACCCCTCTTCGTGGTATTACTGTGGGTTTTTTCTTAGGTTTTTTATTTTCCGTGATCTTTATTTTTGGAAGAAACAAATATACTGAATTGAAAACAGAGATGGCTGCAACAAAAGAATAAATTTTACAATTAAAATTTTTCTTTAAAAGATCTGAATTATTGAGCAATTAACATATTTAGCTATTAAAATTGCGCAGTGCTTTATAACTAAACTCTTTTTCAAATAGAGTTTTAAAAATTTATTTGTAATTTTTATTGGCTACTTATCAAATATTTTATTTAATATTGCAAAATCTAAATTTTCATCATTGCTTTTTACAATTATAAATGCATCAAATTTAATATTAATTTAAAAAATAAACGAACGAATGAAACTAATGAAAAACAACTACTTCACACTAGCCTTATTAGCTACTTTTTCTTTTTTTGCCGGGCTTAGTACTATTCAGGCGCAAGACAAACCATTTTTGAAATTTGGTGGAAGTGACTCGACAGCAAAAGAAGGCCCTTCTGTGAAAAAAGCCTCTTTCTGGTCAAGAGCAGTCAATACTCCATGGATTATCAATGTTACTCCTGATGATGTTGTTGATAATGATTTAGGTAAATTGAAAGGTCTTTTTAAGATTAAAGATGATAGAAACTATTATCCTATTCGTGTTACTGCTGAAAAATTAATAAAAAAAGGAATCAGCCTTCAGCTTGTTTTTGCCAGCGAAACTATGAATACGCACCATTTTACTTGTGTGGATGTAAATGCTAAATATAACCTAAAAGAAATAATCGGTGATACAAAGTGGTTTGACCCCTATGCTGTACTTGGCGGAGGTTATACCTACAGACGTTTTCCTCACGGCCAGCATACGAGCCAGAATGAAGGCCCTTATGACCAATCTATTAATTTAAATGTTGGTGGTGGAATGAATATTTGGTTGTTCCCGAATGCGGGAATTAATGCTCAAACTCTTGCTAAATTTAATTTATTCGAATCCAAATTTAAAGGATCAAATTACTGGCAATGGTCACTTGGGGTAGTATTTAGAATCGGAGGAGCTGCAACAACAACTCAAATTGCTGAAACTAAAGCTACAACTTTACCAAGCAATTACAAGAGAACTAAAGAAGCAGAAGATGCAGCTAATTATTTACGCGATATTCTTAACAAGAAATAATAATCTTGATGACATCGCATTTTAGTAATGCACAAAATTAAATAAAGAATAATCATTATATTTTTTATCTCCCGATTCAAAATCGGGAGATAAAAAGTGTAATAAAACAAAATACAAAATGTAATACCACCCAACTAAAAATATTAAAATGAAAAAGATATATTTTTTAATTCTGTTTACACTTCAAGTTTCTTTGTCTTGTTTTTCACAAGATACTGTTCAGCGTTATACCGATGCTGAAGTAATTAAAATAGCCAAGATCATAAAAGATCTTGAAACCCGCACAGCTGCATATCGTGCCACACAGTATAATCCGGAGCCTCTTGTAAGTAATGAAGCTGAGAGACAAATATTAGCTGATCTTGTTAATGATTCGTTACATCGTTATACTGATCGTAATGTTATTAAATTGGTTAGATACATAAAGAATTTAGAAAAATTAGATTCATTAAATAATGTTGCTATTGCCAACGCTAAAAAGAAAGCTTATGCTGATTCAATTGCCACTTATGCAGCTATTGCAAAG
>JAHEYA010000207.1 GCA_023251855.1 Bacteroidota bacterium | reverse complement strand
TTTCAAAAAAGCAATTGATCTCGGTGTAACTACTTTGGAAATGGATGCAATTATTACTAAAGATAAACAAGTAATTATTAGTCATGAACCACTTTTTAACCATGAAATCACTACAAAATCAGATGGAAGTTTTGTAACTGAAGCTGAAGAAAAATCATTGAATATTTATCAAATGACCTATGAACAAACGCAGCTGTTTGATGTAGGATTAAAATCCCATCCACGATTTCCTACTCAACAAAAACTAAAAGTTCACAAACCAAGATTAAGTGATGTGATTGATAGTGCAGAATCTTATGCGAAAGCGAAGAACTTACCTGCTCTTCAATACAATATAGAAACAAAAAGCACCGCTGCCACTGATAACACCTACCATCCGGAACCTATTGAATTTGTTGACCTAATCATGGCTGTTATCAAAGAAAAAAAAATTGAGGAACGTGTTATTATACAGTCATTTGATATGCGTACTTTACAATACCTTCATAAAAAATATCCTAAAATACGAACGGCCTATTTGTTTGAACCTCCCTCTCTCAGCTCCTTTTCGGCACGTTTAAAAGAACTTGGATTTATTCCCACAATTTATTCTCCGGACCATATTACTGTAAATGCGGCTCTGATAAAAGAATGTAAGGACTTAGGAATACAAGTAATTCCCTGGACCGTGAATGATCTTGCAAAAATGAAAGAATTAAAAACGATGGGTGTTGCCGGGATCATCAGTGATTATCCGGATCTGTTTCCTCAATTGAAATAATTGAAAACCCGCACAGTCTCTTTAATTTCAAAATAAAAATTATTATTAAAACAGAAATACTATGACAGCATTTTTAGGAGAATTAATAGGCACTATGTTATTGATTATTTTTGGTTGTGGTGTGGTTGCCGGAGTAATATTAAAAGGGACAAAAGCCGAAAACTCAGGCTGGATGGTGATTACAACCGGTTGGGGACTAGCAGTTACTTTAGCAGTATATGCTGTAGGCAGTATCAGTGGAGCACATCTGAATCCTGCAGTTACTATTGGTTTGGCATGTGTTGGTGATTTTGCTTGGGAAAAAGTACCACTGTATATTCTTGCACAATTTTTAGGAGCCTTTATAGGTGCTGTTATCGTATGGTTACATTATTTACCACATTGGAAAGAAACAAAAGACCAAGCCACTCAATTAGCTGTTTTTGCTACCGGACCAGCAATACGTAAAACATGGGCTAATTTTTTAAGCGAAATTACAGGAACATTTATTTTGGTATTCGGTTTATCCGCAATTGGTGCCAATAAATTTTCTGATGGTTTAAATCCTCTGGTAGTAGGAGGTTTGATTATAGGAATCGGTTTGTCACTTGGTGCAACTACCGGATATGCAATTAATCCGGCACGTGATCTTGGTCCGCGTATCGCACATTTTGTTTTACCGATAATCGGGAAAGGAAAATCAGATTGGGAATATGCCTGGATACCGGTTGTAGGTCCTATTATTGGCGGTATGTTTGGTGCATTGCTTTATAAAGCGTTATTCAAACAAGAAATTAATTCATTGTTATGGGTGGTTACTCCTATTGTTTTGATTGTTGCAATAATGGCGGTTATTAAGGAGAAACAAGCTGTTTCTGAAAAGTAGAACATGGAAAAAAAATATATTTTATCAATTGATCAAGGGACAACAAGTTCCAGATCTATTCTGTTTAATAAAGCAGGTGAAGTAGTTCATATTTCACAAAAAGAATTCACACAACACTTTCCTAAACCGGGTTGGGTTGAACATGATGCAATGGAGATCTGGCAGTCTGTTGAAGATGTTATTACTGAAACACTTTCGAAGTATAAAGCTGAAGATATTGTTGCTATCGGTATAACCAACCAACGTGAAACAACAGTTGTGTGGGATAAAAATACAGGGAAACCGGTTTATAATGCTATTGTATGGCAATCGCGACAAACAGCTGCTATTTGTGATGAATTAAAAAAGAAAAGTTTTAATGAACTTGTAAGAAATAAAACCGGTTTATTGATTGATGCTTATTTTTCTGGGACCAAAGTAAAATGGATACTGGATACTGTTTCAGGTGCGAGAGAAAAAGCTCAGAAAGGTGAATTATTGTTCGGAACAATTGATACATGGCTTGTTTGGAAATTAAGTGGAGGTAAAGTTCATGTTACCGATTATAGTAATGCTTCCCGCACGATGATGTATAATATTCATGAATTGAAATGGGATGATGAATTGCTTACTATGTTGGATGTTCCTAAATCAGTGCTTCCACAAGTATGTTCATCATCTGAAATATACGGTTATACAGAAACTAATCTATTTAAAACTAAAATTCCAATAGCCGGAATTGCCGGTGATCAACAGGCTGCATTGTTTGGTCAGGCTTGTTTTACAGCTGGAATGGCAAAAAACACGTATGGCACAGGATGTTTTATGTTGATGAATACAGGAGGAAAAGCAGTACAATCCAACCATGGATTACTTACCACTATAGCGTGGGGAATTGATGGTAAAGTAGAGTATGCGTTAGAAGGGAGCATTTTTGTTGCAGGTTCAGCAGTGCAATGGTTACGTGACGGACTTCAGTTTTTTAAAGAAGCATCAGAAAGTGAAACACATGCAAATAGTATTGCTTCATCAGAAGGAGTTTATGTGGTACCGGCTTTTGTAGGTTTGGGAACGCCTTATTGGGATAGTGAAGTACGTGGAGCTGTATTCGGGCTTACCCGGGGAACAAGTAAAGAACATCTTATCCGGGCAACTTTAGAATCGATCACTTACCAGGTAAAAGATGTGCTAATGGCGATGGAACAAGATTCAGGAATTCAATTAAAAAGTCTGAGAGTAGATGGTGGTGCAGCACGTAACAATTTTTTAATGCAATTTCAAAGTGACATTTTGGAAGTTTCCGTTGACAGACCTGTTGTAAATGAGACTACAGCATTAGGTGCAGCATATCTTGCAGGACTTGCTACCGGGTTTTGGAAAAACAGTGAAGAGATAGCAAGTCAATGGTTAGTAGATAAAACATTTAAACCAAGTATTGCTTCAGAAAAAATAAATAAAATTTATGAAGGCTGGAAGACCGCTGTTAAAGCTGCAATTGCTTTTAAACCGAGAAAAGTTAATAGTTG
The DNA here is from genome assembly GCA_023251855.1 of Bacteroidota bacterium. GTDB lineage: Bacteria > Bacteroidota > Bacteroidia > 2-12-FULL-35-15 > 2-12-FULL-35-15 > 2-12-FULL-35-15. Next base: position 2,143 of record JAHEYA010000207.1, on the reverse strand, counting down.
GTAGTTAGTAGTTGGTAGTTAGTAGTTAGTAGTTAGTAGTTAGTAGTTGGTAGTTAGTAGTTGGTAGTTAATAGTTAGTAGTTAGTAGTTAGTAGTTAGTAGTTAGTAGTTAGTAGTTAGTAGTTAGTAGTTGGTAGTTAGTAGTTAGCTGTGGGCTGTGGGCAAATAAAAAAGAAATAATTAACACACAGATTCGTAAAATTCGTAAAGATTCGTTATCTGTAATGGTAGTTAGTTAATGTTTAATGGTTAATGGTTATTGGTTACGCATCAATTAAACACCTACTTGTTGTTTCACAAAATCGGCAAGTTCATTTATATTGATATCTTTTCCTTTCACCGTGTATTGTGCTTTGTGGTATATATCTTCACGCTTTTCTAATTGTCGGCTAACAAAAGCATGTAATTCTTTTTCTGTTTTATTTTCAATCAATGGACGTTTTACCTTTGCATTTTGCAAACGGTTTACCAGAGAATCAACACTCATTTTAATATAGACCGTAACACCGTTATTGTTCATCAACTCCATATTATTGTAATAACAAGGAGTGCCGCCACCACAGGCAATAACCACATTATTTTTTTCCATTAAACTTTTTAATGAATTGTGCTCAATTGCTCTGAATCCCTCTTCGCCTTTGGTAGCAAATATTTCCGGAATAGTTTGTTCGTATTCGGCTTCAATCCATTTATCCAAATCAATAAAATCATAATTTAATTTAGAAGCCAGTTTTTCACCAGCAGTGGATTTTCCGCTGCCCATATAACCAATTAAAAAGAATTTTGCCATCAGTTGGGGAGTATTAATAATTTTGAGTCAAGGTTTAATTTTCCATAATTTAAAGATATCAATTTATTTTTCTCGAAATAAAAATCAATATTGAGCGCATCGAAACTCAATCTCTTTTCACCCCAATCATGATGCTCAGCATCAAATTGCAGGAATCCTTTACTTTTAAATAATTCGATAATTTGTTTTTCTTTCAAGTCAAAAAGGCGCTGTTTCCATAATAGAGCATCAGCATTATCAATTTCAACACAATTGAACAACTGATTATTTTGTTCATCAAAAAACAAAGTAAATCCATTCTCCCAATAATGCCAAACGGTGGTTTTAAATTCTGCAATATCATCAATCAACTGGATATCCTTTGGTTTTCCGAATGCTTTTTCGGCATCAGTCCTAGAAGCACCGAACAAAAGTTTACAAAACCCTATACCCGGTTTTATTTCAAATGAGGAACGCATTTAGAAATTTATAATTTACATACAATTATACCATTTTTTAATTATAAAAGTTGCATCGGTCAAATAATACCGATTCCCATTATGAATTGGTCTTTTTCTTGGACCTCACCCTTAGCCCATCTCCATGCGCCTACGCTGAAGCTTTAGTGCAAGAGTATGGAGAGGGGAGCGATAGACTAAAATATTTGGAAATGGTATATAGTTAAGTTGTTCAATATAGAAAAACAAAATTGCCGAACAGCCAATAGAATTTGGGGAAAGGCGGTTATTTTTAAAAAAATTCAGATTATTTTTAAAAAGGCTTTGGAAAAGCAAATATTGCATCTATATTTGCAACCCAAAATAAAAATTTGGGATTACAATAAATAGTGTAGATTAGATTCCGTAGCTCAGCTGGTAGAGCATTACACTTTTAATGTAGGGGTCCTGGGTTCGAATCCCAGCGGGATCACAAGTCTGTTTTTTAAAACCCTGTAAGTAAAGCACTTACAGGGTTTTTTCTTTTAATGGTGGATGGTTTCGTGGACGGTTTATAGAAATGTAGCAATATCAATGGTTTCAAGGCATTAAAAAAATAAAACATCCCATTTTATAGGGTGTTCATAACTTTTATTATTCTGCGGATTTTATGCTCTTTTTGTTGATTTTAGGCAGCATTTTTCCTTTTTAAGAAAGCTGGTTTATCCATTGGTCTGTCATGGCTATTTAAAAATTCTTGCTCATTAACCATGTTATATCGTCCTAATTGCTTTCTCTTCACTCCAAAAAGATTGCAAATATCATTTACATGAGTTCTGCTACAGTGGTATTTTTTGCGAATATCATCAACCGACATCCAACTTTCTACCCCAACTCTATGTTGAGAGACAAGTATCTCTTTTACAATAGATGAAAT
>JAHEYA010000206.1 GCA_023251855.1 Bacteroidota bacterium | reverse complement strand
TTGAGATGTTAATACTAATCCATCAAGTGACCTTAAACGTGATAGGGCAACGTAAACTTGTCCGGGTGCAAATGCATCACTAGCATCAATAATTGCTTTGTCGAAAGTAAGTCCCTGACTTTTATGAACAGTGATTGCCCAAGCTAATTTGATAGGGTAGTGAGAGAAAGTACCTGCAACAATTTCTTCTATTTCATTGCTGGCATCATTCAATTTGTATTTTAAATTTTGCCATACATAAGGCTCTACCTTTACCGGTGCTGATGAATCAGAAAATTTTATTTCGATTGCCATATCCGTAATTGCCGAGACGATTCCGATTTTACCATTAAAAAAACGTTGAGCACCGGTAGAATCATTTTTTACAAACATGATTTGTGCACCCACTTTAAGTTCGAGTGTTTTTTCAATAGGGTAGGCAGGTTCACTAAAATCATCTTCAATTTTAGCATCGAAAAAAAATGATTTACCGGATAAATTGTTGAGAAATTTTTTATTTAATTCGTTTGCTTTATAATTGTGTGTTGTTAGTGTAATGTAGTTATCCGTTGGTGTTGCTTTAAAATCCGGTTTATAATACGTATTTAATAAAAGTGTGTCTTCATGTGTTATTTCATTATTTCTAAGATGGTTTAACAAGTCAATAAAGCGCTGATCGGTTTGTCGGTATATTTTATCCAATTCAATGTAAACAGGCTTGTTTTGCTGTAGTACAAGTGCATCGAAAAAATAAATGCTTTTATAAAATGTTTTTAATAATTGCCATTCTTCATTTTTTACAACCGGAGGAAGTTGTAACAAATCCCCGATGAATAATATCTGTACTCCTCCAAATGGAGCTGTGCTTTTTCTTCTAACATGCCGCAAAACAAGGTCGATAGCATCAAGCAGGTCGGCTCGAAGCATACTTACTTCATCAATAATCAATAATTCCAATTCACGTAAAAGTTTTCTTTTAGAATCATACATTTGAAGATTTTTGATGACTGAAAGAGGATCATTTAATCTTAGATTTTCTTGAAAGCTTTGTGCAGCTTGATTAACGGGAATAAAATTGCCAAAAGGTAATTGAAACAGAGAGTGGATGGTAACACCTCCTGCATTAATAGCAGCTATTCCGGTAGGGGCAACAATTAAACATTTTTTATAGGTGTTTGTTACAACATGTCTTAAAAAAGTAGTTTTTCCCGTTCCTGCTTTACCGGTAAGGAACACATTTTTGTTGGTTTGATTAATAAATTTGGAAGCGTATAAGGCTTGGTCAATTATAGTTTCTGAGGTATTCATTTTTAAAAATAATAAAATCAAAAGTCAAAAGTCAAAAGTTTTTTGGGCTGTACTTCAAATTGCAATAAATATTTCGCTCCTACGGAGCTTTGTTCACAATGTATTGCATATTATCTACCAAGATTACGTCCCGCTGGGACTTCAGATTGCTCCATAGGAGCAATATCTTTGTAGAAAACAAGAGATCGTAATCATTAAGCCACGTAGTTGGCGAAATAAATAAGATGATAACATTTGTAGTACACACGTTTTTTTTATTTCTTTAATTTTTGAATTTTACCTTATTTCTCTTTTAACTTATTTAGGTGATTGATTGGAACTATTGTTCTTTGGAGGCATTGGTCCACGTTTAAAAATAATTAATCCATTCAAAAAATTGCGCAACAGTTGATCGCCACACTCTTTGTAGTTAGGGTGATCCGGCTTACGGTAGAGCGCATTAAGTTCACTTTTGGAAATTTCAAAGTCGGCAAGCTTAAGTATTTTTACTACATCTTCATCTTTAAGTTCGAGAGCAACCCGTATTTTTTTTAGTATGTCGTTGTTGGTTAACATTTTTTCTGTGTGTTTATAGAACGCTGATAACGCTGATTAAGCGGATTTTCGCAGATAAAAAAACAGTGTTAGTTTGAAAATCATTTTTTATCATAAAAATTTGCGTCATCTGTGTTCCATTAATTTAGTAAGCCAATAATTCTCCAATAACTTTTGCAACTTTTGTTGCATTGGGCAGCATAGTAGCTTCAAGAATTGAATTTAATGGTATTGCAGGTAAATTTTCAGAACCGATAACTTCAACCGGAGCATCTAAAAATTCAAAACAATTTTTTGAGATCCTTCCTGCTAATGCTTGTGCAAAGCTATTGTTATAAGGTTCTTCTGTAAGTACAATACATTTTCCATGTTTTTTTACAGATGTAAAAATTGCTTCTTCATCAATCGGATTAATTGTACGCAGATCAACAATTTCAATTTGATCAGGAAATTCTTTAGAGGCTTTTTTTGCCCAATAAACTCCCATTCCATAAGTAATGATAGTGATAGTGGATGTAGTTCCTTTTTCTACTTCTTGTACCATTCTTGCTTTTCCGAGTGGTATGATGTAATCCTCATCCGGTTCAATAGTTTTTGCATCTTCGGTTCCTTTAATTTTACTCCAGTATAAACCTTTGTGTTCAAGAATTACAACAGGATTCGGGTCATAATAAGCTGCTTTCATTAATCCTTTGAGGTCAGCTCCGGTTGAAGGATAACAAATTTTTATTCCGCGGATATTTGCCAAAACACTTTCTACACTTGATGAATGGTAAGGTCCACCACTGCCATATGCACCAATAGGTACACGTATTATACAACTTACCGGCCATTTGCCATTCGATAAATAACAAGAGCGGCTTACTTCAGTAAATAATTGATTTAAACCGGGCCAGATATAATCGGCGAACTGAACTTCAACAATTGGTTTGCAGCCGGTAGCACTCATACCAACTGTACTACCAATAATAAAGGCTTCTTGAATAGGGGTGTTAAATACTCTGTGATCACCAAAACTTTGAGCTAAAGTTGCTGCTTCGCGGAAAACGCCTCCCAGCCGGCCTCCAACATCTTGTCCATAAAGCAAACATTCCGGATGTTTTGTCATTAACTCACGAATTGCAAACAATGCAGCATCTACCATCACGGTGTTTTCTTTACCTTTAGGTTCACGTTCGCCTTTTTCTTCAGTAATTGGAGTAGGAGCAAATTCGTGGTTAAATAGATCTTCTGGTCGTGGATCTTCGGCTAACAGTGCTTTTTGAAAATCTTCTTCTACTTTTTGTTTTGCAAATGTTTCAATCTCAGTCAATTCATTACTATCAAAACCTGCAACAATCAATTGATTTCTGAATTTTGGAAATGGGTCACGTTTTTGGGCATCTTCCAGATCATCGCGGTACCACTCTTTACGAACACCTGAGGTATGATGATTAAGTAGTGGAACTTTTGCATGAATCAGAAATGGCCTTCGTTCTTTACGAATGATAGTGATAACTTCCTGAATAGTGTCGTAAGATTTAATAAAATCAGTTCCATCAATGGTGCGTGTTTCTAAACCTTTGAAGCCTCTTGCAAATTCTGTTGCATCTTGTGCTCTGATTTCTTTTGCTTCTGCAGAAATATCCCACTCGTTATCCTGAACCAAATAAAGTATGGACATTTTTTTTAAAACAGCCATCTGGAAAGCCTCTGATACTTCACCTTCCGTAATACAAGCATCACCTAATGAACAAACTGCAATTGGCTTGTCATCACCATAACTGGGTAATAAATTTTGTTTTTCTAAATATTGAATTCCCATTGCAACGCCTGTAGTTGGTATAGCTTGCATACCTGTTGCGGAGGATTGCATTGGAATTTTTGGAAATCCTTCTTTGCGTAAGCTAGGATGGGAGTAGTAAAGCCGTCCACCTGAAAATGGATCATCACGTTTGGCAAGCAGTTGCAACATTAACTCATAAGGTTGAATTCCAATGCCAAGCAACATACTATCATCTCTGTAGTATGCCGATAAATAATCCTGTGCTTTTAATTGCAAGCCTAGCGCTAGTTGTATGGCTTCATGTCCGCGTGATGTGGCATGAACATATTTAGCAGTAATTTCTTTTTTTGCTTCATACAATTCAGTCATTGCTTTGGCAGCACACATCAACTCAAATGCTTTGAGCAAGGTTTCTTCAGCAATTGTAGAATTTATATTTCGTTTTTTATCGGTCATTGTTTTGGAATCAATTTGATAATTTATCTAGAAATACAGCAAATTGATACATTTTCAATTTAACATATTTTTAAATTATCACATTTTCAAATTATCACATTTTCAAATTATCACATTTTCAAATTATCACATTTTCAAATTATCACATTTTCAAATTAATAGTTCATTCCTAAATTATAAAAAACAAAGCTCCAAATATCACTAAATTCATCAATCTGTTTTGATGTTGGCTTGCCCGAACCATGTCCTGCATTAGTATCTATACGCACCAAAACAGGATTATTTCCTTTTTGTTTTTCCTGCAAAGTAGCAATAAATTTAAAAGAGTGTGCAGGCACCACACGATCATCATGATCGCCTGTTGTTACTAATGTTGCAGGATATTCAACTTCTTTTACATTGTGCAAAGGAGAATATTTTATCAGGCAATTAAAATAGTTCAGACTGTCACTTGAGCCATAGTCGCTTGCCCAAGCCCATCCGATAGTAAATTTATGATAACGCAACATATCTAATACACCAACTGTTGGAATCGCTACTTTAGCAAGGTCAGGACGCTGCGTCATTACAGCACCAATTAATAAACCACCATTAGAACGGCCGTGAATAGCGAGTTTTTCATAAGAGGTATATTTTTCTCTGATAAGGTATTCACCGGCAGCAATAAAATCATCAAATACATTTTGTTTATTACATTTTATTCCCGCTTTATGCCAGGCTTCGCCATAATCGCCACCGCCGCGTAATCCGGGAATAGCATACACTCCCCCATTTTCAATAAATAGTGCTCTATCTATTCTAAAATCAGGTGGGTAGTAAGAGTTGAATCCCCCATAACCAAATAGAAAGCAAGGATTATTTCCATCTAATACTAAACCTTTTTTGCTCGTGATAAACATGGGAATTTTTGTTCCATCCTTACTCGTATAAAATACTTGCTTGGTTTCGTACTCTTCTGATTTAAAATCGATATCAGATTTAAACCAAATTGTCAATTTATTAGTTAAAATATTATATTTATAGATGATAGGAGGGGCTGTAAACGTGTTATAGGAAAAGAATGCCAGGCTGTCGTCTTTATCAGAAGTAAAAGCATCCACTTTACAAATACCGGGTAATTGAATTTCATTTTCCTGTTTCCCTTGCATATCAAACACATATAAACGTGTAGTAACATCTTTTAAATATTTGGCTACAAATTTTCCATTGCAAACGGAAACACCTTCTAACAG
>JAHEYA010000205.1 GCA_023251855.1 Bacteroidota bacterium | reverse complement strand
ATCACCGAAATTCCAGTTGGCAATGTTGGCATCCTGTGAAGTATTATTAAAATTTAAATTCAGAGGATAACATCCTATTGGCGGAGTTGCATTAAATGCTGCCATAGGTTGAGCTATAGTAAAGATTTGCGTGGTTGAGCTATGACAACCGGTGGTGAAATTATAAGCAGTGAGTGTTACCACTTTAATTCCGCGCGAAGCATAAATATGCGTTGTATTGATTGCATTACTTACAACAGGTGAGCCATCACCAAAGTCCCAAATGATAGAATCAGCACCTATTGAAGCACTTGACAAAGCAACTGAGAATGGGTTGATGCAATTAAGTGTAAGCACGATTATAGGTTCAGGAGGAAGAACACGAATTATCTGATTTATCTGAAGTGAATCGGCACAACCATTTTTAAATACGATTTGCCTTACATAGAATAAACCGGTATCCGGAAAAAGGTTGGTAACAGGGTTGTAAGGCATAGCTGCACCGGAAGGTGTGGAAAATGTTCCTTCGTTTGCATCAAATCTCCAAAAGGCAGAGTCAGCACCAACCGATGAATCAGTAAATGTTGCCGGACTGCCCCAGCAAACTGTTGGACTTACCACACTGAAGCCGGGTGTAGGTTTATTTCCGGTTTTAATATAGTTGACTTTTGTAATTGAATCTTTGCATCCGGCAGTTGTTGTAATTACCAATTTAACGGTAAACATTCCAATTGTGTTATAGGTATTACTGGAAGTGGGCAAAGCTGTTGTGGCTGAAGAGCCGTTGCCATAGGTCCATTTGTAACTTAAAATACTGTCGGATGGAGAAATACTAGTGCTTGTAAAATTGACCAATAAAGGTATACAGCCTTGTCGAGGAGTAGCAATAAAATTTGTAACAGGAGCAGAGATGACGATGTAATTTGTTTTTGTAAGTGTAACAGTACAGCCATTACCACTTGTTACAGTGAGGGCAACAGTGTAAACTCCTGAAAATACATAGGTATGTGTTGGATTTGTTGCAGCTGAAGTACCGCCATCTCCAAAATTCCAATTGTAAATAGCCCCAGGAGTGGATGTATTGTTAAAAGTTACATTGAACGGAGCAGAGCAACTTGAGGTTTGTATTGCGTTGAATGCAGCAACAGGAGAGGTGGAAACATTTATCAGGTTGGTTTTTGTAACTGTATTTTGACAACCTGCAGTACCTTCAACAAGTATAACCGTATAGTTTCCGGCAGCTGCATAGGCATGTGTAGGGTTAGTAAGGGTCGAAGTAGTGCCATCTCCAAAATCCCAAGCCTGAGTGCCGGTAACAGGGGTAGAGATGTCGGTAAATGTTACCAATTGTCCGGCACAAACATTTGAAATGTTAGTGGTGAAATCAGCAATAACACTTGAAATGGCAATAAAATTATTTTTTACAACCTGGCTACTGCAAGCGCCCTGAGTAACGGTGAGGGTTACAGTATACAACCCAAGGGAGGTATAGGTATGAGATGGGGAGGAAGCGGTATCAGTAGGGCTCCCATCACCAAAATTCCATACATAAGTAGCAATTCCGGTTGCGGTAGAGGTATTCGTAAAATTAACAGCCAAAGGTGGGGCACAGCCAGAGGTTGGGTTTCCTGTAAAATTAGCAACAGGGCTCACCGCAATTGTTACGGTTTTGATGGTGCTATTGGTGCACCCATTGGCATCAGTAACAACCATTGAAACAGGAATATTTACTCCTGCGGTGGCATACACGTGTGTTATAACACCGGTAGTAGTATTCTGATTGGTTCCATCACCAAAATCCCATGCCCAAGAAGTAAGTGAACCACCACCTACAGGAACAGTAGAGTTGTCTGTAAAAGTAACTACCTGGCCTGTACAAGATGGCATTGCACTGTTCGTAAAACTAGCGATAGGATTAGGAAATACAGTGATTGTAAGTGAGTGGGTTGCAGTGCCATTTGCAGTTAGTGTAACAGTAAAAGTCCCGGCTGTAGAATATAAAGCACCCGGGTTAGTGGCAGTAGATGTATTTCCATTTCCAAAAACCCAGCTATAGCTGGAAGCTCCTGTAGATGTATTGGTAAAAGCTACGTTTAGTGGGGCACATCCGGAAGTGGGAGAAGCAGTAAAATTGGCAACAACCTGAGCTTCCAGTTGGAAAGCCGAAGAGGATACTAAAATACAGGAAAGTGTAAGAAAAACAATAGATTTTATTTTCATTTTACAAGTTATTCCAATTTGTTCCAAAAGTAAATAAAAAAACTTGATTATCAAATTATTAGTAAGCACATACCAAATCAGCTCATTGTATTGTGTTTATTGGAAAAAGTTTAATTATTTACAAGAAACTAAAGCATCAATAATGGTTGCATAATAAATTAGGATTTGCAGCTTGGAATTTAGGATTTTATCCCTATTATTTTTCTTATCTTCGTTTTTTATTAAAAAATTCGTTTTGAAATCAATGAATCAATTGACCAAACTTTCTGCAATATCACCTGTTGATGGGCGCTATCGAAACATTACTGAAAAGTTAGCGGATTATTTTTCGGAAGCTGCTTTAATGAAATACCGGGTTTTGGTGGAAGTTGAATATTTTATTGCTTTGTGTGAACTTCCATTGCCTCAGTTGAAAGATGTAAAAAAAACGTTATATCCCGAATTGCGAAATGTATACATCAATTTTACAGAAGCGGATGCACAACGCATAAAGGATATTGAGAAAACCACTAACCATGATGTAAAAGCAGTTGAATATTTTATCAAAGAGAAACTGGATGTACTCAACTTAACATCTCAAAAAGAATTTGTCCATTTTGGTTTAACTTCACAGGATATCAATAATACAGCTGTTCCATATGCTGTAAAAGCTGCAATGAATGAATGTTTGTTGCCTGTATTAAAAGAAGTACTTATAAAACTTTCAGCTTATGTTAATGAATGGTCGGCTGTACCAATGCTTGCACATACTCATGGACAACCTGCATCACCAACTCGCTTGGGAAAAGAGCTACAGGTATTTGTTGTACGTATAGAAAATCAGCTTGCTCAGTTAAATGCGATTCCATCTAGTGCCAAATTTGGTGGTGCGACCGGCAATTTGAATGCACACCATGTTGCGTATCCTGAGATAGACTGGTTGAAATTTGCAACCGATTTTGTAAATAAATCATTGGGTTTGAGCCGTTCATACCCAACAACACAAATTGAACACTATGATAATTTTGCTGCTTTTTGTGATGCATTAAAACGTATCAATACAATTATTATTGATCTGGATCGTGATCTGTGGACGTATATTTCAATGAATTATTTTAAGCAAAAAATAAAAGAAGGAGAGATCGGTTCATCAGCAATGCCTCACAAAGTAAATCCTATTGATTTTGAAAATTCGGAAGGTAATTTAGGAATTGCGAATGCATTATTTGAGCATCTTTCGGCTAAACTTCCTATTTCACGTTTACAACGTGATCTTACGGATTCAACGGTTTTGCGGAATGTTGGAATGCCTTTGGCACATAGTTTAATCGGATATAAATCCTTGCTTAAAGGATTGGATAAATTAATATTGAATAAAGAAGCACTTGAAAAGGATTTGGAAAATAATTGGGCGGTAGTTGCAGAAGCATTGCAAACAGTGCTTCGTAGAGAAAACTATCCGAAACCTTATGAAGCATTAAAAGAATTAACCCGTAAAAATACCCACATAACAAAAGAAAGCATTCTTACTTTTATTGATTCCCTTAAAGTAAGTGATGCTGTAAAAGCAGAATTGAAAAAAATCTCTCCAAGTAATTATACAGGGATTTAATTCGGCTGCCCCTCGATTGACGTATGTTTTGTTAAAACCGGAAGAACAATTTTTGAGGAATAAATAATATTCCTGTAGAAATGAATTTTAGTTCCATTGGGTGTTATCTCCTTATAATGATCTTTATCTCCACAGCTGATGGCTATTCTGATGCAATGTCCTTTTTTGAATAAAAAGGAAGTAGGAAGTAAATCAAATTCCAGTTTGGCAATTTCGTTCTTTTTTAGTGGAGATGCTTTGTCTTTTCTGCAAGTGTATTGAGGCACCAGATCTTTATAACCCAGGTTGCCTATGCTGTTTCGGTGAATTGCTCTGAACAGGCCTTCAGTAATATAATGTACTTCTCCTTTTTCATCAACATCTTCGAGGTAAACAAAAAATCCTGCATCACTTGTATCAACACCAACATATAATGTTATCAGGGGATGTCCGGTAACTTCGATATCTTCTTCCAATTTTTTTGAAGTATAGCAAAGCAGTTTTTTATCCCTTTCAGAGCGTGAATCGTACATTTTAGGAGACTTTAACCTAAAGACCAATGATTCAGATCGGGTATTTTTTCCAGTTCCTACAGAAGTATCAGAAGTATAAGTATCATATCCTGATTGGGTATTTTCAGGTTGAGCTGACAGTTCATTGTTTGATAAAAAATAAAATGTTTTATCTGAAATACCTTTAGGTGGCCATGTTGAAGAGGATTTCCATGAATCATCACCCATTGTAAAATAATGAACGGGAGCTTCTTTATCCAAGCCATTATCTTTCTTTTTTAAATGGTGGTCAAAAAATTTCAGCACTTCCGACATCCTGTCAAAAGTGCATGCTTCCTGTATATTTGGGCTACAATTATATAAACTTCCGTGATCCCATGGACCAATAATTAATTTGTTTTGAGAGCCTTTTAAATTAGCGAACAAACGTGCAGATCCAAGAGCAAAGCTGCCATCAAACCAACCGGTATAAAGGCATATGGGTACCTTGGCAGCATTAATTCTGTCAAGAAAAGAATGTAAACTAAGTTCATCAATTGATTTAATTGTTTGATCAGGAGAGGAATCATCTCTGAAATTAACCGGAAGTGTTTGCTGATAAATATTAAAATTTTTCACATGTTCCGAAACAGCTTGTTTTAATAACTTTTTGCCATTCTTTTGAACAGGACTAACACCTTTAATAATAAAATTCTCTGTTTTACTGCCTAAATTAAATTTGTTCCTATCTAATGCGTAGCAGACATCTCCAAAGGCTTTTACAAAATAGTTATGATAAATACCTCCCGGAAAAATCATTTCATCATAAAAATCCAATCCCGTATAAAGCGACATCACAGCTTTTATATTTGGATTTTTGTTTGTCAGTAAAAATTCGGCAGCTATACCTGTATAAGAAGCGCCCAATAGTCCTATATTAGTATCAGACCAGCTTTGTTGAATGATCCAATTTAAAATTTCATCACCATCTTTAACTTGTTCTTGAGAAAAAGAATTTTTC
>JAHEYA010000204.1 GCA_023251855.1 Bacteroidota bacterium | reverse complement strand
GGCATTATGATAAACGAGGTGATGATATGCTGGATGCTGGGAAAGAATTTGCTGATATGGTTGGCTTAAAATTTGATCTGGTTCCATTTTGATTCTTTTTTATTTCCAAATAATTTATTTAATTTAAACAAACAAAAAGCCTCTCTCTGATTAATAACCAGAGCGAGGCTTTTTGTTGTAATTCACTTATAACTTTATTGGAGAGTATTCTTTTCTTTAGCTTCCTTATTAAATTTTGCTTGCATACGTAACCAAGTCACAAATAATGCTGCAATTATCAGCCAAAAAAAGATGTTCGGTTTGTTGCCAAAACCTTTCATAAAAGTAAACGTCCATTGAAAAAAATGTCCAATTCCATTAAAAATATCTGTCATATTCATAGTAAAAATGATTTATTAATTGAGCCAAAAGTACAAATTATATTTAGATCGCATACTTTTTTATACTAATTTGCTCATTCATAAATGTTGTTTAACAACCAGATTCGTAAATTCGTTTTTTTAGTTATAAGTAAACAATTATGTTGATACAGTTTTTTAAAAATAATAATCCTTCATCATTTATTTTCATCCCTTTATTTGCACTGGTATTATGGATAGCAGGTTTTTTTTCACAACAAGATCGTGTAATAAAATATACTTTGCCATTATACGAAGTAATTGCAAAACCACTTAATAGTTTCCATTTTATTGCCACACTCATTGCCTTGATATTAGTAGTAAGTGAAGCGCTACTGCTGAATTATATTGTAAACGAAAACGAAATTCTTGTAAAACCATCCTTCCTTCCTGCATTGTTTTATGTGGTTTTTATGAGCAACGATCCCAGAATGTTGATGGCGTACCCCTTATTATTTGCTAACTTTTTTATTTTGCTTGGCATTCATAAAATAGTAAGTTCCTATCGAAAAGATATTGCTTTTTCAAATGCTTTTGATGCAGGTGTTTTGTTTTCATTGGCAACACTTTTTTATTTTCCAAGTATTGTTTTTATACCTTTACTAGGTGTTGGTTTTGTACTTTTTCGTCCTTTCATATGGCGCGAATGGGTCATTTCATTTATGGGCATACTGCTGCCACATTTATTTGTGATTTCCTATTATTTCTGGAACGATTCCTTTGTAACTGACGAAATCGGTAAAATGTTCTATCCCAGCTTACGTAATAAATCTAACTTGGATTTCTCCCAACATTTCTATTTTATACTAAGCGTTGGTTGGCTTATTGTTTTATTTTCTTTCGGAAAATTGTTTGCCGGTTCTTCAGAAGGTTCACAAAAAAATAAAAAAAGTATCCGATTATTAGTATGGTTTTCTTGCCTGGCTTTAATCTCGGTTTTTATAGCCCGTGAAGTTTCGGTTCAAAGTTTCTCCGCTTTAGCAATTCCCTCTTCAGTGTTTTGTGCAAATTATTTTTTAAAAATTAAAAAAAAATGGTGGGACGAGTTCCTGTTTTTTATCCTGCTGATAACTGTTATTGTTAATCAAATATTGAATTATTAATAAACAATTATCCGGAAAGCAATGTTTCTTAATTTCATTTATTTCATATCTTTGTAAAGTATATATTTAATTTGTAAAATTAGTACAATGAACAAATTCGGAGTAGTTATTTTTCCTGGGTCTAATTGCGATCAGGATATGATTTATGTGTTACGTGAGGTAATGGGACAAGAAGTTGTAGAGTTATGGCATAAAGATACTGACCTCAAAGGAGTTGATTTTATTGTTCTTCCCGGAGGATTTTCATATGGTGATTATTTGCGGTCTGGCGCTATTGCGCGCTTTTCGCCTATCATGGAAAAAGTTATTGAATTTGCAAATAATGGTGGCTATGTATTAGGAGTTTGCAATGGTTTTCAAATATTGTGCGAAGCAGGTTTAGTTCCGGGAGCATTACTTCATAATTCTGAACGTAAATTCGTTTGTAAAAATGTTTTTATTAAAGCTGATACTAACGATACATTGATTACATCTGAAATTCCATCGGGAAAAGCGCTGAAAATACCGGTTGCACATGGTGAAGGTCGTTTTTATGCGGATGCCGAAACACTAAAACAACTGAATAAAAACGGTCAAATACTTTTTCGTTATTGTGATGAAAGCGGTACAATTACCGATGAGTCAAACCCAAATGGCGCAAGCGAAAACATTGCAGGAGTTTGTAATGCCAACAAAAATGTATTTGGAATGATGCCTCACCCTGAACGGGCCACCGATGTAATTTTAAGTAATGTGGATGGACGCTGGATCTTCGACTCTATTTTAAGTCTTGTTAAAAATTAATAGATATCAATAACTTTTATTTATTTCAAAATTTTGGAACCATGAAATCTACATTAAAAAAATGTTCTTATATAGTGATATTAGCATCTGTAGCATCTCTGTTATCCGGTTGTTCCTTATTTCATAGAAAAAAAAAATGTGCCGATTGTCCTAAATGGAGCAAAATTGAAGTAACACATTCTTTAGAAAAACATATTTAATATCCTGCTTCAAGAATACCCTGTTTTAGGTATCGTTTTCATTTCGTAATAACCAAAGAAAACTCTATTTTTGTTCGGTAATGAAAATAGCATCTAAAAATTTATCCCAGTTACAAATAGGGCAAAGTGCCATCATTGACTCGTTTACAGATAAACGAATGGCACTTAAACTGCTTGAAATGGGCTGTACCCCCGGAGAAGTTGTAAAACTTAATCGTATTGCTCCAATGGGTGACCCAATTGCCATCTCCGTTTCCGGATATCTCTTAAGTTTACGTAAAGCTGAAGCTGCAACGGTTTTGGTATCTATCCTCGCTGCTAATATTTAATATTTTTTGTTGGTGGAGGCGAATCACTCATTTGTAAATTTTTCAGAAAAAACATTCCTTAAAGTTGCTCTGGTTGGTAATCCTAACAGCGGCAAATCTACTCTATTCAATGCGCTTACCGGTTTAAATCAAAAAACAGGAAATTTTCCCGGGGTTACTGTTGAGAAAAAATCCGGATTTGCAAAACTTAACACTGCTGTAACAGTTGAATTTATTGACTTACCTGGAACATACAGCCTTTATCCAAAATCTATTGATGAACATATTGCTTTTGAAGTACTTTGTAATCCTGATAATGAAGACCATCCTGATATTACAATTATTGTTACAGATGCTAGCAACCTGAAACGAAGTCTGTTTTTGGTTTCGCAAATCATTGATCTAAAAATTCCTGTGATCCTCGCATTAAATATGATGGATTTAGTGGAAAAGGATGGCGATGTAATTGATGCAATACGGCTTTCGGAAAAATTAGGAGTAAAAGTGGTTGGGGTAAGCGCACGCAACAAAGAGGGGATAGAAACTTTAAAACAATCATTATTACTGCCATTACCGGTACCTCAATATGATTTTATTGATATAAAAAAATTAGCTCCCGAACTGGTTGACAAAATTGCCTCAACTATAAAAGTAAACAGCGATTTTGTAGCATTTCAAATCATCAATAATTTTTCGGAAATAAATTACTTTGATACTAAATCCAAAAAAAAAGAAAAAATTGCAGCAATTTTAAATGCCTCGAAAATTGATACGAACAAACTGCAATCTCAGGAAACGGTGGAACGCTATAAAGTTATCAATCGCATTGTAGAAGATTGTATCACTCATAGATCTGCAATAAAAACAGAATCATTAACCAACAAATTAGATCGTATTTTAACCCACCGCTTATGGGGTTATCTAATATTTTTAACCGTCCTTTTTTTTATTTTTCAAACTATTTTTTTCCTTGCTGCTTTTCCAATGCAATGGATTGAAGCCCTATTTGTTTATTTTTCGGAAATCGCCAAACAAACGCTACCACCCGGTGAGCTTACCAATTTATTGGTAAATGGAATTTTGGCCGGACTAAGCGGGGTGGTTGTTTTTGTTCCTCAAATAGCTCTGTTGTTCACATTTATTGCTATTCTCGAAGATACCGGATATATGGCTCGTGTGAGTTTCATTATGGATAAATTGATGCGTAGATTTGGATTGAACGGTCGTTCAGTTATTCCATTAGTTAGTGGAATTGCTTGTGCTATCCCTGCAATAATGAGCACCCGAACAATGAGTAGTTGGAAAGAACGTACAATTACAATTATGGTAACACCACTTATGAGTTGCTCCGCTCGTTTACCTGTTTACACACTGCTGATTTCGTTGGTCGTTCCTGCAAATAAAACGGTAGGTTTTTTTAATTATCAGGGACTTATATTAATGAGCCTTTACCTGATTGGCTTTATTGCCGCTTTAACTGCGGCTCTGGTAATGCAATGGATTTTAAAAGCACGCGAAAAAAGTTACTTTATTATGGAACTCCCTGTTTATC
The DNA here is from genome assembly GCA_023251855.1 of Bacteroidota bacterium. Taxonomy (GTDB): domain Bacteria; phylum Bacteroidota; class Bacteroidia; order 2-12-FULL-35-15; family 2-12-FULL-35-15; genus 2-12-FULL-35-15. Next base: position 944 of record JAHEYA010000204.1, on the reverse strand, counting down.
GAACTCCTCAATGGCACACGGTAAGCTTAACTATTTATGACAAAGTAAAATCATTTTTGTTTGATGCCGGTAAAATTATTCTTGCGATCTCCGTATTACTTTGGTTTTTGTCATCGCATGCACCTAGCGATAGGTTTGAAAAAATTGACAAAAAATATGAAAATCCTGAAATGCTTACCAGGTATAGCGGAGCAGAAATAGAAGCGAAAGTTTCATCCGAAAAATTACAGGTTTCTTATGCCGGAATACTTGGCAAATCAATAGAACCCGCAATTGCACCTTTAGGTTTTGACTGGAAGATCGGAATAGCATTAGTTACTTCATTTGCTGCTCGTGAGGTATTTGTGGGGACTATGGCGACTATTTATAGTGTTGGAAATTCAGAGAATTCGCAAACCATTCGTGAAAAAATGCAGGCAGAAGTAAATCCGAACACCGGAGCACCACTATTTTCAGTTGCTGTTGGTTTTTCGTTGATGATATTTTATGCTTTTGCTATGCAATGTATGAGCACACTTGCTGTTGTATATCGCGAAACAAAAAACTGGAAATGGCCCCTCATTCAATTCCTTTTTATGGGTATCCTTGCTTACGTCTCCAGTTTTATAGTTTTCCAACTTCTTAAATAAAAATTGATAATTTAAATTCTGTAAGTAAATTTGCCAACTGTTTTAATTACCAACTGTTTTAATTGCCAACTGTTTTTTTTGCCAACTGTTTTAATTGCCAACTGTTTTTTTTGCCAACTGTTTTTTTTGCCAACTGTTTTAATTACCAACTGTTTTTTGCCAACTGTTTTTATTGCCAACTGTTTTAATGAACCAGCTCGAACGCAATCAATCTATTCTATATAAATACATCCCTGAAAAGGCTGTTCCTTCAATTTCAGAGTGGATATTCAAATTTGATTTTAAATTAAGAATAAAAAAAAGCCGTTCCTCAAA
>JAHEYA010000203.1:3096-5298 GCA_023251855.1 Bacteroidota bacterium | reverse complement strand
TACCGGCACAGGTTTTCAAATAGATGACCCAACAACTACAGGCACTTCTATGGCTCTTAATACAAATGCTTTATTAGGTGGTACAGGGTATAAAATTTCTTCATCAAGCACTGGTATTACAGGAAACCTGTTTGCTGTTAAAGCTACAGGTTCTACCGCAGTTTCAGCTACCGGTTTAGTTCGTTTTGATTTTACTGGCTCTAACCATAGTACCGGCACAGGTTTTCAAATAGATGACCCTACAACTACCGGTACCGCAATGCAAATTAATGCAAACAGTGTAACTACCGGAACCGGCTTACAAGTTAATGCAAATAATATTGCAGGAACCGGAGCCGGGGTTACTTTTTCTTCTACCGCAGCAACAGCTTCAGGTGTTCTGTTAAAACTTTCAACAGCAGGTTCAAATGCTTCTGCGGTAGCTTTAAGGATGGCAGGAACAACTTCAGGAACTGTAGATATTTCTCCGGCAGCTGCAACTGCAAGCTATTCTTTAAAGATGCCTTCGGGTCAAGGAACTGCTAACCAGGTGTTGACCAATGATGGTGCAGGAAATTTGTTCTGGGGGACCGGTGGTGGTGGTGGTGGTGGTAACAGTATAACAACCGGGACAATTAACAACACAACATCAGCTTTGCTGCCAATTGCCTATACAACATTCGCAGCGGCAGCAACAAATTCTATTACCTTGGCGACCGCTCAACAGGTTTTGGTTACCATTTCGTTTAGTGGAACAGTTGGGGGTAATAATCAAGCAACATTTATGAGCTTTGCGACCTCAGGATCCTCCTTTATACAAGCTGCAAGTGATCAGTTTTCTGCATCTATAGGTGGAGGTGGAACAAATACCGGTGGTTCAAGTCAATGCTTTTTGTTATCATTACCTGCCGGTACCACCACCTTTACTGGTTATTATAGGTCAAGCCCCGCTTCAAGTGGTACTATTACATCGAGTCAAATAATATTGGAGTTACCGGGAGGAGCAAACTCCTATGTTTTGCCTATTGTTGTTAAAGCTTCAAGTTATACCTTAGCAAGTACTGATTATACTGTAGTTTGTACTGCAGCTATTACTATTACCCTTCCTGCGGCAGCTAGTAATACAGGTAGGGTTTATATTATTACCGCTAGCGGAAGTAGTATAACTTTGGCTACGCTCGGAGGTGCTGTAAAGGACCAAAGCGGAGCCACCTCAACGTCTCTCGGTAGTGGTGATGGTGGTATGTTTCAAAGTGATGGAACAAACTGGTACCGTTTAGGAAGATAAAATTGTAAGTGAATTTGCATTTTCTTCATTCTGTTTCTTATTGCTAATTTCGGCACAGAATAAATTCATCAAAAAAGCCTTTTAAATGAAAGCAATCATTTTAGCCGGAGGTTCCGGTATGCGTTGAGCGCAGCGTCCGTGGCTACGCTCTTGTTTAACTTTTCATCCGTTCTACGATCTTGGTGTTTGGGGCAACCATTTATTTTGTTTACCTTTGGTCTATGGAAATCACATTGGATTTTACTTCAGGTTGGTGTCTATATAATAAATTGTATTTTGGGAACGTAACAGAAACAGGAAATGTCCGCCACAAAGCGAAAAGCGAATGAGAATAAGTATAATCATTGGAAAGAAACAGAAGATGGTGGAAGAGTTTATCAGTTTGAAATTAAGGGGCGTCATAATTGGAAAGCAAGGTATGTTAAAACGGTTGATAAGAATGAAAACACTCTAAGTTTTCGTCAGGAGATTTATAATAACGAAAATGAATTAGTTGAAATCCACGAAAAATATCCGATAGATAAAGGACACAAAAAACTAAGAAGATGATTATTACACGCCACAAAGTTGCCGAAAAACTTCTTGCATATCTTAAGCACCGGATCTCGCTGAAAGATTTGATTAACTGGTGCGAAAACGCCATGATGGAAAAAGAGTTTGAAAAGGAATACAGCAAAGAAATCACTGATATTATAGCAAGGGTAGGAGTTGCCGATGTAAATAACTTTGGCTTGCTTTGGGAAGATTGCGAAACATTTCTTAAAAAACTTGGGTACTTCATAAAAGTTGATTTATCAGAAGTTGCTTAATGCTCAAACAAGAAAATCATTAAATCAATGGCGAACAAAATAGTAAGAATAGTTGCAGATATTAAAGACAAGGCAGATGCAGACATTATTTATCGCATTATAAAAAAATTTAATGCACGGGTAAAG
>JAHEYA010000203.1:0-2996 GCA_023251855.1 Bacteroidota bacterium | reverse complement strand
AAACAAGAAAATCATTAAATCAATGGCGAACAAAATAGTAAGAATAGTTGCAGATATTAAAGACAAGGCAGATGCAGACATTATTTATCGCATTATAAAAAAATTTAATGCACGGGTAAAGATGATGAATGAGGAGCAGTGGGAAGACTATGTGTTGGGCAGAATGGCTGCCGAATCTGAAAAAGAAGGAACAACAGTTTCGCGTACAGAAGTTTCAAAATGGTTTAAGCAATATGGAATTGATTTTTAGAAAAAGATTTCTGTGTGAAGCGACTGCCATCGGCAATAAAGAACTTGCAAACCATCTCAATAAAATTTTTCATCAGATAGAAAAAGTAGATTCCTTAAGCCAGATTGGCGGTTTGGTTAAGTTGCAGGATTATGTGCATTATTACCGCATACGTATAAAGATTTCAGAAGTACGCGATTACCGCCTTGTTCTATCCATTCGTAAAAACAGAGTATGGGCTGAACGTATTGCTTTGGCAAATAGAATATTTTACAAACAATAACCCCCGTTGAGCCAAGTATCCACGGCTACGCTCTTTTAAACAGACTTCTGGTATAAATACTAAACTATCAATAAAACCGGCAACAATAAAACTGTTCACAGCGATAAGGTATTATTGTTAATTTTACAACCGCACAATTTCAATAACCATATCCTTTTAAATGAAAGCAATCATTTTAGCCGGAGGCTCCGGTACCCGTTTACATCCATTAACACTTGCGGTTAGCAAGCAATTAATGCCAATAAAACATTGTTCTTAAGTTTTAATACCTTTTGAAATACATGAATACTGTCAAAAAATGTATTACTTTTGAGTAAAGAGAAATTAAATTTATTTTGGTTTATTCATGGAAACAGTAGTGATAAATACCGATGCCTTTGAAATGACAGAGGATCAATTTTTCCGGTTTTGTGTTCAGAACCGGAATTTAAAAATTGAAAGGGATTGTAAAAAGCAACTATTTATTATGTCACCAACAACATCCGAAACAGGTAATCATAATGCCGAAATAATTTACCAGCTTGCCAACTGGAACAGAAAAGACAAGCCAGGTTATGTGTTTGATTCTAATGCCGGGTTCACTTTACCAAATGGGGCAATGCGCTCACCGGATGCATCCTGGATTGAAAAAAGCAAATGGGAAAAACTTTCCGAAAAAGAAAAAGAATCGTTTGCCCACATCTGCCCGGATTTTATTATTGAACTGAAATCAAAATCCGACTCCTTGAAAAATTTGCAGGAGAAAATGGAAGAATGGATGAACAATGGTTGCCTTTTAGGTTGGCTTATTGATTTTGCAGATAAAAAAATTCATATCTATAAACCAGAGAAAGAAATTCAGAAGGTTTCCTTCTACGAACGTCCACTTTTGGGGGAAGAGGTATTACCCGGTTTCGAATTGAATCTGAAAGAAATTTAACAGCCAATCTGCGGTTTTCCCTCGCAGCCTTCCGCAGCTACGCTCTTTAACTTTTCATTTGTTCTAGGATCTTGGTGTTTGGAGCAACCATTTATTTTATTTACCTTTGGCTTATGGAAATCACATTTAACAGAAAACAGGAACAACTCACGTTGGGAGTTTACCATTAAAATTCGTTTTTATTTTTGCTAAATTGATTGATACATCCCGAATGTTTTGGGCCTTACCTCATCAAAATAATAAACAAAAAAAATGAACCAACTTATAGTTGTCCCCCGAACATCAGCCGGACTTGCTTTTCTGAAAAAATTATTAGAGCAATTAGATAGCGTGAAAGAAGTGAAAACAGTCGGAGATGCTGTTGGAATGAAAACTTCAAAAAAAAAATCTGTTCCATTTGCCAAACTATCCGAAAGCTCCCTGGCAAAAGAGTGGCTAAGTTCAGAAGACGATGTTTGGGATGAATGGTATGACAAAAAGAAAAAACGGGCAGCTAAATTGCGGCATAAATAATTACAAAAACAGGACTGATGACATACAAAAAGCGAGATATAGTATTTGTTCCTGTTCCTTTCTCAGATAATAAAAACAGAAAAGTCCGCCCTGCGCTGGTGATATCAGATGATCGGGTACATGCAACAGGTGATGCAATTATTGTGCAGATTACCTCGAAAACAAAAAACGATAATTTGAGTATTGATATAGAAGAAACGGATACATCTTTTCCTCTTCCCGCAAAAAGTTTTATTCGTTGCCACAAAATTTTTGTTCTTGAACAACATCTTATTATAGAAAAAATTTCTGAATTAAAACAGGGTAAGTACAAATCGGTAATAAACCGGATAAATCAAATCATCGGGTAATTTATTATTCCCTGCTAAGCGTCATTTGTAATAGGCCTCTGGCCTAAATACTAAACTACCAAGCCTTCCTCAAATTAAAACAGCCAATAATAAAACTGTTTACTGCAATAAGGTATTATTGTTAATTTTACAAACGCATAATTTCAATAACCATATTCTTTGTAAATGAAAGCAATCATCCTAGCCGGAGGCTCCGGTACCCGTTTACATCCATTAACACTTGCGGTTAGCAAGCAATTAATGCCCATATATGATAAACCAATGATCTATTACCCGCTTTCTGTGTTAATGATGGCGGGAATTTCGGAGATATTAATTATTTCAACCCCACATGATCTACCACATTTTGAAAGGTTATTAGGTAATGGGGCAAGTTTGGGTTGTAAATTCAGTTATGCCGTTCAGGAAGTACCAAACGGGCTTGCACAAGCGTTTGTAATTGGTGAAAAATTTATTGGAAAAGATAAAGTAGCATTAATACTTGGTGATAATATTTTTTATGGAGCAGGTTTAGGAAGATTGCTCCAACAACATCAAAATCCGGAAGGTGGTGTGGTGTTCGCCTACCACGTATCTGACCCTGAACGTTATGGTGTAGTGGAGTTTGACGCAAATGGGAAAGCAATTTCAATAGAAGAAAAACCAAAACAACCTAAATCAAATTATGCAGTACCCGGCTTGTATTTTTATGATAACAGTGTT
>JAHEYA010000202.1 GCA_023251855.1 Bacteroidota bacterium | reverse complement strand
AAAATTGATGAAAGATATTGGGTATGGAAAGGAATATCAATATTCGCATGGCTATGATTCAAATTTTTCAGACCAGGAATATTTGCCTGAAACACTCAGCGGACTAAAATTTTATGAACCCGGAAACAATGCAAGAGAAAAGGAATTAAGAGAATTTTTGAAAAAATTATGGAGAGATAAATACAAGTATTAGTTGATTTGAAAATGTGTCAATTTGATAATTTGAAAATTTCCTAATTGATGTATATTAAAAATTTGCCGTACCCGTTGAAAATAATTTATTATATTTAAGCTAAGTAAAGCATTAGTAAACGCTTTTAAAATGAATAAAAAAATAATTTTTGTAATTCTGTTATTCTCATCTTTTTTCTTTTCCTGCAGGAAAGAGTTAGAGAAAGTATCCTGGGATGCCCAATTTTTGGCACCTTTGGTGAATACTTCCCTCGACATTAAAAACCTGTTAACCGGCACATTTATTCAGGCCAATGCCGACAGCTCATTAAAAATTGTTTATCAAAACGACATCTATAAACTTTCGATGGATACTCTATTTAAGATCCCTGACACAACCGTACTTCAGCCATATACCGTACCCATTCAGTTAACATTTAATCCGGGGGATGCCGTAATTAATAATAGTTTGTCAGAAACAACGTATAATCTTCATAATGTTCAGTTGCGCACCACCACCGTTAAATCAGGCACTATACTTTATACAATTAAAAGTTTAATAAAAGAGGTGACTACTTTTAAATATAGTATTCCGTGTGCAAAACTAAATGGAGTGCCCTTTTCAATTAATATTACCGTTCCTGCAGCAGTTGGAAATATACCGGGCATTTATAGTCAATCCTTTGATATGTCGGGCTATGTTATTGATTTAACAGGAATAAACAATAACAAAATAAATACGATCTATTCTTCTTTAACCGCATCAGTTAGCCCGTTAGGCCAGGCTGTTTTGGTAAATCCAGCTGACAGTTTGATCATTAATAACACATTCCACAATTTTATTCCTGATTATGCAAAAGGTTATTTCGGTCAGACCACCTTTAACATTGGGCCATCCGAAACTAAATTTGATATGTTCAAAAATATTGTTGGAGGTAGTCTTCATTTAGAAGATGTTAATTTTGATTTAAAAATTGAAAATCCAATTGGCTTGGATGCACGTATATATATCAATAATTTGAGTTCTATCAATACACGAACTGGAACAACAATTGCCTTGACCAATTCCATTGTTGGTACTCCAATAAACATCAATCGGGCATCTGAAAGCGGAGGAAGTGTATTTTCAACCTTTGCAAATTTCCCTTTGACAGTGAGCAATTCGAACATTAAACCGATGATCGAAAATCTTCCGGATAAGTTTGGTTATTCGATGCAAATTATTGCAAATCCTTTAGGCAATGTATCCGGATCAAATGATTTTATACATTCGGATAAATTAATGACCGCCAAAATGGATATGGAGATACCGCTTTCATTGGTTGCAACCGATCTTACATTGGCAGACACTATTCCATTAAATATTTCAAACAATGGAACCCAAAATGTGAAAAGTGCTACTATTACTTTGTTTGTCGACAATGGTTTTCCTTTTGATGCTGCTTTGCAATTTTATATTTTGAATACTTCAAATCAAGCGGTTGATTCGCTTTTTTCGGTTGTGAATACTATTGATGCAGCACCTTTGAATTCAAACCTTAGGGCCATCGGTAAAAAACATACCAGGCTTGCTATTCCTATTACTGCCGGCAAAATGAATTTACTTTATAATACAAAAAAATTAAAACTAAAGGTAAAGTTCAATACCAGTGCTCAACCAAGCTATGTTAAAATATATAGTGATTATAGTATTGATGTGAAATTGGTTGGTGATGTTAATTATATGGTACAGTTGAAATAGTTTTTGTTAGGAACGAACCAATCTTTTTATTTTTTAAAATAGCAAAACAAGATCGTGAAAAGAATTTTTATTATTATTTTTTATTTATCACTCAGTTACTCCATCAATGCGCAGATCTGTACAATTTTTGCAGATGAATTTCCTGACTCCTCTAAAACAAAAATTGGCTTGATAAGCGACTACGACCTTAATTCAAATTCACTTACTAATGCCTTTCTATCCAAATTTTATTTGGGAGGTTATATTGATACTGACCTTAAAAATTCAGTTTTAGATCGCATACAAAATAAAAATACTGTTGGTGGTAATTTAAATTATGGTGTTTATGCGAGTTTTAAATTAGACTACTTTTTAAAAAATAAAAATCTGAACTTCTTTTTCAGCGTCCGCGACAGATTGCATTTTGATGCTCATTTTTCAGATGATTTATATAAAGTTGGTCTTTATGGAAACTCTCAATTTGCCGGGAAAACGGCCTATTTCAATAATTTCAGTTTAAACCTGATTCATTATCAGCAATTGCAAGTTGGTTTATTTTCATCCAAATTAGATAGTGCAGCCCGTTGGGGAATTGGTATTTCTTTTTTAAAAGGAGAACAATTTATTACAGTACTTGCAAAAAAGGCAGAGCTATTTACCAGTGAAGACGGGCAATATATTAATTTTAATACCGAGATAGAGGCTACACAATCTGACCCCAATCACAGAGGCATTGGAGCATTGAATGGTTATGGTGCGAGTTTAGAAATATTTTTTGAAGCACCATTTCAAACCCCTTATGGAGATTCTAAATTGAGGGTATCTGCTTCAGATATGGGTTTTATTCGTTTCAACAAACAAACAGAATCATTGAAAAGAGATTCATTGTTCCATTACACTGGCTATAGGATCAATGATATTTATGATCTTCAAGGGTCTGCATTCAGTAGTACTTCAAAAGACAGTCTGATCAATGATATTGCACCTTTTCACAAACAAGCCTTTAATGCTACTTTACCAACTGTTTTGGATATGACCTTTGAAACCCACTTCAGCAAACGGTTTCTTTTGATAGAAGGAATGCATTATGTGTTCAATGGAAATTATAACCTGTTGTCGTACATAAAAGCACATTTTTATTTTACTCCAAAATTTATGTTATCCGCAACATTTGGTTATGGCGGTTATGGTAATTTTAATTATGGGTTAGGCATATTTGCTAACCTTGGCAAAGGCATGGTGCTCTATGCCGGAAGTAATAATTTAGAAGGGTATATTGTACCTAAAAAAACGGCTGGACAAGGAATTTTTATAACCTTGGTGAAGAGTTTTTAAAAACCACCTAAAACGTAAAAAAGAAAAACGCCACAGCAGCCCATTCTTTTTTAACTCCATTAGCACTACCAATACTACTTCCTGAGCTGTTTCTTACAGTTCCATTGGATTCAATTTTACCAATGCTGCTACCTGAGCTGTTTCTCACTGTTCCATCAGATTCAACTTTACCAATGCTACTACCGGAACCATTTCTAATTGTTCCATCTGAATCAATCTTTCCAATACTACTGCCTGAGCTGTTTCTTACAGTTCCATCGTTGTCAATCTTTCCTTTACTGCTTCCTGAACTATTTCTTATAGTTCCATCAGACTCAATTTTACCGGTACTACTACCTGAAGAACTTCTTAACTCTTGTGCATTAGCTGTTGAAACGCCAATAAACAATAAACTTAGAAAGGCAAAACTAAATTTAATTTTTTTCATGTTTTCTGATTTTTATTTTTTTAAAACTACGAAGATTAATCCATATAAATCTGTCACAACTCATTTTTTTACTTCAATTCCCCTCTATCTCTTTTACCTTTTGCAAATATTCATTAGATTTTTTTGCATCTCCCAAAAGATTATAAACTACAGCAATATTTTTTAAAGCAAATTTATTTTTTGGATTTTTAGAAAGTAATTCATTGTCGACAGCAAGCGCTTTATCATATTGTTTTAACATACCGTAACAATTTGCAAGGTTAATGGATGCATCATCATTATTGGTGCCCAATTCAATTGATTTTACAAAACTTTCTGCAGCTTTAGTATAATCACCTAAAGAAGCATAATGATTTCCGAGTTCATAATAATACCGTGTATCATTTGTTGAGGAAGTGCTATCAACAAAGGATGTCAGAGGATTCAAATATACATCTATACCTATTGCTTTTAAGTCTGCAGCAGCTTTTTGAGGTTCCAGATATTGAGGATTATATTTTATAGCTTCATTGTAGTAATAAGATGCTACATTATTTTTTCCTAATATTTGATACAAAATACCTAAATGATAATAACTGTCGGAATAACCCGGAGCAGTTGCTATAGCCCTATTATAATAATAAATTGCTGAATCGGTATTCGGAATAATTAGCTGGTAGGCTAATCCTAGCAAATAATAACTTTCTCCAAACCTTGGGTGAATGCGTAAAGACTGGCGCAACGCAGCAATTGCTTTTGAAACATAGTCTTGCTTTTTTGCTTCATCTTTTTCAATAGATGCAAAATAAATATATTGATTTGCATAATGATATTGGTTCTGTGCACTGTTCTTACCGGTTTTTATATCGGTTGAAAATAAGGTGAAATTATCTTTCCATGCGGCATTTCGGGTCACTGTTTTAAAGGAGTATAAAATAAAAAGAACACTTATTAATAAAATATATTTAGTGTTTGATCTTAACCAAATCTTTATGGAAGATATACTAGCAGAAATATCTATTTTAACTAGTAAACACGCTACATATACCAGTGCAATGGAGAATCCCAAAGAAGGGAAAAATAAAAAACGTTCCGCAAAAATACCACCTCTTAAAATAGTGAAGGCCAATGAGGGAATTAGTGTAATGTAAAATATGCTCAATGCAAAACCAAAAATTGATTTTTTGAATGTTTGTTTATATGCAAAATAGGCACCTGCAAAAAACAAAACAATACCCAGCCATGCTAAACCATTACTGAAGTCGATGGCAGGTAGTTGATTAAAAGAATAGTCATAGCGGAGAGGTTGAGGAACAAATAATAAGCGTAAACAAAATGCAAATAACATAAATGTAGTAGGTAATTTCACATGGCTATTTGTATATGGATAATTTACTATATCACCCGGTATCACTCCGCTTAACGTACCTAACAAATATTTTTTTTGAATAAAAAAAAGTGCCAGTACTATCGCATAAGGGATACTTTTTTTCAAACAATCGATGACTTTTTCATCTGTATAATAAAATAAAAAAACAGGCACTAACATTACCCCGGTAAGCGCGGTTTCCTTAGATAGCATACCCAAGTAGCAGAATACAAGACTGATAATTAAATACCAAATTTTTTTTGAATCAATATATTTCAATGCAAACCAAAGCATTAGCATCA
>JAHEYA010000019.1 GCA_023251855.1 Bacteroidota bacterium | reverse complement strand
CAGCGTTAGAGCAGTTGCGTTAGGTGCAATACTATTTTGTATTCCAACAGTATTTATGCGGAAACCCATCATGTATTCATTTCCCGTCAAGGTATAAACATATTCAATATATTTTGACTTACTGCCTGCATACAAACGCATAGCAAGGCTTTTAGAGTTTGTTCCAGTTACTGTGAAACCACTTTGCTGAGGTTCAAAAAATAATGAATCTGTTGAAGAAACACCTGAATTAAGCAGTAGACTAATACTTTGAGCAGAAGAGTCAGCATCAAACAATACCAATGGTTTGTTATCAAATGTTTTGTAGTTTTTTAATTCTGCGGAAGCGATGCGACCACCTTTTGTATACACATTTAATTTCATTACCTCATTTTCAAGGGTAATAATTTTGTTTTCGCCAATAGCTGATGAAGCAAAATCACCATACATTTTTTTATGTAATGATAATTTTAAAGAATCTCTGTTTGCAACTGTAGAATCAACTGAACCGGCCTTACCAAGATTACTTCCGTTTGCTGAATTTGTTGCAAGAGGAACAGTTGCTTTTTGTTTTATTTGCTCCAGATTGAGAATAGAATCATGTTGTTCTTGCTGTCTTGCAAGTTCTTGTGCAGATGGTTTTGAAAGGAACATCCAACCAATTAAAATTCCAGCAATTAATAGCAGACCGAAAATTGAATTTTTATCCATATAAATTAAAGTAAACCTTTATAAAGGCGGGCGCAAATATAATAATAATTAGTTATTAGATGGGAGTCTCCGAAAGAGGGAATTAACCTTAATTAACAGATATTCAGCCTATTATTTCAAAAACTCAAACACAGTCTCAGGTGGTCTTCCAATAATTGCTTTGTTTCCTTTCACAATAATCGGTCGTTCAATTAAAATGGGATTTTCAGAAAGAATTTTTAGCCACTGTGCTTCCGTTATTTTTTTGTCTGCAAATTTTTCTTTGAACAAAGATTCCTTTTTACGAACAATCGCTTCGGCCTTCATATCAAGCATCTTCAAAAGAGTTTTAATTTCTTTTGGGGTGGGAGGCGTTTTTAAGTATTCTATGGTTTCAAATTTAACCTTCTTTTCTAACAAAACACTCCGTGCTTTAAGACTTGTGGAACAATTGGGTTTGTGGTAGATTATAAGCCCCTCTCCGGCTCTCCCCGGAGGGGAGAGAGCAATGAGCGGAGTATTCGTTTTCGCTTTTTTCATTAATTGAAAATTTAAATTTGTGAGCTATACCCCTCTCCTTTGGAGAGGGGAAAGGGGTGAGGCTTAATTGCTACCATACTCCATCAAATACGATTTAATAAAAGCATCCAGATCCCCATCCATTACTGCTTGTACATTTGAAGTTTCATAATTTGTACGGATGTCTTTAATTAACTTATACGGTTGAAAAACATAGTTACGAATTTGTGAACCCCACTCTATCTTCTTTTTATTTCCTTCTATTTTATCAATCGCCTCGCGCTGTTTACGCAACTCAATTTCAAACAATTGAGATTTTAAAAGTTTAATCGCATTCTCTTTATTTTGTAATTGAGAACGTGATTCCTGATTTTTTATGATAATACCTGAAGGCTTGTGATATAAGCGTACTGCAGTTTCTACCTTGTTTACATTTTGTCCTCCGGCACCACCGGCCCGAAATGTTTCAAATTCAATATCACCCGGATTCACATCTATTTCAATAGTATCATCAATCAAAGGGTATGCATATACAGATGCAAAAGAAGTATGGCGTTTTGCATTGGAATCGAATGGAGAGATGCGTACCAAGCGGTGTACACCATTTTCTCCTTTTAAATATCCGAAAGCATAATCCCCAACAAATTCAAGAGTTACAGATTTTATTCCGGCTGCATCCCCATTCGTACGGTCCGTTTCAATTATTTTATACCCTTTTTTATTACCCCACATCATATACATCCGCATCAGCATTTCAGCCCAATCGCAGCTCTCAGTACCACCAGCTCCAGCATTAATCTGTATCACACAACTTAAAATATCCTCTTTACCACTCAGCATATTTTTAAATTCAATTTCTTCCAGCATTTTTAATGTGCCCTGAAACTGTTGCTCTACATCATCTTCGGTAGTTTCACCTAGTTTATAAAAATCGTACAATAGGGCAAGATCATCCATACTGCTTGATAAAGCAGCATATGACTTTGTCCAATCTTTTTTAATCTTGGTTTGTTTAAGAAGTTCTTCCGCCTTTTTAGGGTTATCCCAAAAGTTAGGATCAAGCGCTCTTTCTTCTTCTTCGGCTATTTCCAGCAATTTTTTATCGAGGTCAAAGATGCCCCCTTAACGCATCCGTGCGCTCCCGAAGGTCTTTTAGTTGGTCAGTTGTAATCATAGGGCAAAGTTAATAATTAATACGAGTGCAAAGAAATTTCAATGTATTTTTGCGAAAAGAAAAATGCAAACGAACTATTTTAGGATTAATAAAAAAGAATATTGTCACATTACTGACCATATTATATTCATTATTAATAGTAAGGAGGTAACACGAATTCCTTTGGAACATGAACTTGGTGAACAGTGGGGAATAGCAAGTGTTTTGAATTATTTATTTTTTGCTTTTTTATTCCTTTATAATGTAATATCAGTATCTCATTACGGTGTTGAATTTTTTAAACAACCCATAAATTACGGAGCACTTTTTTTGTTGTTCATTTCATTTATTCGTCTTAAAGAAGGCTTTTTAAGCAGTAGTACACCAACTGTATCCCGTAATAAAATCAGATCTGTTTATTTTAAAACTCCTAAATTTTCATTTCCCCGATTAGTAATCTATTTTGAAGGACCTGAAGGAAAGGTGTTACGGAAAATTATTCCTGTTCTTTATAAACAAGAAGCATTGCCTGTGTTGCAGGACAGTGGGTTGATAAGCCCATCCCCGGCACACAAACGGACTCATTAATTTTTTTTAAGTGCAACCTCTCCCCTTAGGGGAGAGATGAAGAGAGGGGCTTTTTATTTCTCTCTTAAAACATCCCACACTAAATCGCCTTCGAATCCTCTGGAAATGGCATATTGTGCTATTTTATAGTTGCGTACCAGAATTTCCCCCCCTTTAATTTCTCTCGATTTTTTAGTTATTATCTGTTTTAAAGTTTGTGTGTAGTCTTTGTCGTTGATTTCTTCCATCGCTCTTTTGATACAGTAATCAGAGATATGCCTTTTTTTTAATTCTATTTTAATTTTTACTTTTCCCCATTTTTTTATTCTGAATTTTCCTCCTGCAAAGGCTTTTGCAAAACGTTCTTCATTCAAAAAATTGTCTGTTATTAAATTGGCAATAATATTTTCTACTACATCGCGGTACAAGCCCCATTCATATAACTTATCACGCATTTCCTGCTGACAACGTTCCTGGTAAGCGCAAGACCTCTGAGCTTTATCTAAGGCTTGCTGAGGTGTAAGTTTTTTCTTTGATTTAATTTCTTCGTCCATTTTTTATTTGGCAACTCTTTCCGAATAACCTCTCAAATTTCATATCTCAAGTCTAAATTAACCCTCTTGCTTTCAACTCTAAATATTTATTGATGGTATTCACCGAAAGTTTTTTAGGGTCTGTTAAAATGCTATGAATACCATATTTTTCAAGCTCTTTCACAATTAATTTTTTTTCATAGACAAATTTTTCTGCTATGGTTTTATTATAAACATCTTCAGTTGTTACTGCCGGCTTATCCACAACTATTTTAAGCTCTGTATTCTCAAAAAAAAGTACAACCAACAAATGATCTTTAGCCAATCTCCTGAGATATTTTAATTGTCGGTGCAAACCTGAAAGGCTTTCAAAATTAGTATAAAGCAGAATTAAGCTACGTTGATTAATTTTTGTTTTTATTGTTGTAACTAATTTTTCGAAATCACTTTCCAGATAACCGGTTCTTTGATTGTACAGCAATTCCAGTATTTTTTGCAATTGCGCATTTCTTCGTTCAGCAGGCAAAACAGATTGCACCCTATGTGAAAAAGTTATAATCCCTGCTTTGTCCTGTTTGTGCATTGCGATATTGGAAATTACAAGACTTGTGTTGATCGCATAATCCAGTAAACTCAAACCCTCAAAGGGCATTTTCATTACCCTTCCCATATCAATGACAGAATATACCTGTTGTGATTTTTCATCCTGATATTGATTGGTCATCAACTTATTTTTTCTGGCAGTAGCTTTCCAGTTTATTGTTCTGAAATCATCTCCTGAAACATATTCTTTAATCTGATCGAATTCTGCATTGCTCCCAATTCTTCGTATTTTTTTTATTCCCGAATCTGTTAAGTGATTAGAAATAGCCAATAATTCATATTGGCGCATTTGCAGAAATGATGGATAAACGGGAATCATCATTTCCTGTGAAAAACAATATCTCTTTTGTATTAATCCTATAGGACTTCCCACAAAAATATTTAAAGCTCCAAAACTGTATTCTCCCCGTTTAACCGGATGAACCATATACTCTATTGTTTTATTTTTCCCAGGCTCAATTGTTAAACTAAATTCTGTATCACGCGCTTGAAACTGAAATGGTATTTCATCAATTACTGTTATTCTGACTGGAAATAAATAATGGTTTTCAATAAAAATTTGTATGAAATTATCATCCCCATTTGATAATTTATCTAAGGTATTACGTCTTCCGAAAATGCCATTTTTATTAGAATAAACAATGATAATGTCAACTAACAAAAACAGAAAAATAAAAAGCAAACCATATTCTGCAAAAGGAGCAATAAGAGAAAAGAAAAAACCAAAAATCAAAAATATAACCTCCCCTGCAACAATATAGTATAGCAGGTTTGCAAAGTACAAAGACTTGATCATTGCTTTCATTTCAATAGTTACATCTACATCAATTACCTGGGAATTTCAATCTTTTCAATAATCTGGTTGATCACTTGTTTAGAAGTGATTCCCTCCATTTCTTTTTCAGGAGTCAATATTATCCTATGTTTTAATACTGGTGTGGCAACAAATTTTATATCATCAGGTGTAACAAAGTCTCTGCCTTTCATTGCAGCAATTGCCTTTGAAGTCGATAGTATTGCAAGCGATGCACGCGGTGAAGCCCCTAAATACAAAGAAGAATTATTCCTGGTTTGATTTACAATATTTGCTATATATGAGATCAAATTAGTATCAATGTGTAAAGAACTTACTTTCTCCCTGAAGTCCTTTATAGATGACGCATTTAAAACCGCATGGACGCTATTTACATCCACCATATTTTTTCTTGAATGATATTCCGAAATAATTTTAGTTTCATTTTCAAGAGAAGGATAATCTACCTCGATCTTAAAAATAAAACGATCGAGCTGTGCTTCCGGCAAGCGATATGTACCCTCATGCTCAATTGGATTTTGTGTAGCTAAAACAATAAATGGTGCTGTTAGAGGATAAGTTGTTCCGTCAACTGTGATCTGTCGCTCTTCCATTGCCTCAAACAATGCTGATTGTGTTTTTGCAGGTGCACGATTGATCTCATCAATTAATACAACATTAGAGAACAATGGTCCTTTTTTAAATTCAAACTCTGATGTTTTTAAATTAAAAATACTTGTACCTATAATATCTGAAGGCATTAGATCAGGAGTGAATTGTATCCTGGAAAATCCAACTGACAACGTTCTTGAAAGCAACTTAGCAGTCAACGTTTTAGCAACTCCTGGTACTCCTTCAATTAATACGTGCCCATCTGCAAGTATGGCTGCAATAAGCAGTTCTATCATTTCATCCTGCCCAACAATTATTTTGCTGACCTCTTGTTTAACACTGTTAACTGCCTGTTGCAAATCATTTAACCCGATCCGGTTGTAAAATGCCTGTTCTTCCATTTTTTTAAATTTGTTTATCGTTTACTCTGTTTATGAAAATTTTCAATCATACTATTTAATTGTAAAAGTTCAGCTTGTGTTATGTTTTGCTTACTACTTAAATCTGAAAAAAAATAAAATAGGTTATGAATGCTCTGTTCATCAATTCCTGATAAGATAGCTATTCTGGAAATAAATGTGTCGTCATAAATAGTTGTTTTGGTTTGAAAATTAGTTCGAATGAATTCTAAAAAATAATTAATCTTTTTTTCAACAATGTTTTTGTGATTTCCTGTTTGATAATACAATGTTCCCACAATATCAACAAAATCAAGGGTTGTATTTCTATAGGGTTCAATAACAGGAATTATTCGTTGTTTGCGTTTTGCACCAAACACCATAAATAAGATCAATGATAAAATAAGTACATAATATGCCTTTAGTAATAATGGATTACTAAAAATAACCCTTAATGGACTATCACTTTTGTCATTACCGGTTTTATAATATTCGTCCCAAATGACTGATTGATTTGGCAAATAAGAAAGTGCTTTGTAAACATAAGAATAATTGATATTAACAAAATGATAATTGCTAAATGCTTCTGGAATCGAGTTAAGAAAAAGCTCCCCTTTACCCATTTTAATTTTAATAAAATTTATTCCCATTTTTTCATAAACTCCTAAAACAACACTTTTAGCAGTATCAAACGAACTAAAACAAGATCCCGCAAAACCTTTTGAATATGTATAGTAACGGGAATTTTTTAAGCCCGGACTTGTAAAATTCGTTTTTACCGTATCCTGCGATTTATAAATTTTAGAAAATGCTAAAGAATCAACATTTATACTTTCCAAGTTGGAAGGGTTATCAGTTTTAAGTTTCAACGAATCAGAAAATTTTCCTTCAAAATAATTAGCTGAAATAAATACAGAATTACCGGCAGAAACAAACTTAAACAACTCCCTTGTATCAAGCGTATCAGGCTTAAACACATTATTTATAATTATGTAATTATGTTTTTGAAAATCCTTGTTTTTTAAAACAGTATATAATGGAAATGTTGCACTTGCAATTTTTTGTAAAGGAAAAACTGCCGGAAGCTGATCATACAAAGCAGAAGTACCAAAAGGAATTTTATCTTTTTTAGAGTAGGAGGATTTCCAGTTGATAGGCTTTGGAGCAAATAACTGCAAAACAATAAGAACTGTAAAGCAAACAATTAAAATGATTATATATTTTTTATTTCCTTTCAACATCAGATCTCAAACATTTTAAATTTTTCAATTGTACTTTTAAAATGAATCTCCTCCAATGGAAAATTACCATACCAAATGTATTCATACGAAATTGCCAACTCCTTAAAATGCTTATATCTGGTATCAGCTAGCTCAATTGCATAATCGTTGTTTGTTTTATCAATTTTCCAACTTATTAAATTTTTGTCGGATAACTCCTTGAGTAATTTTAAAAAATGTAACCGAATTGCACGTCTAAAATCTTTTTCAGAAAGAGCAATGTCAATCAACTCATTAAAATTAATTGTATGAATATCTTCTTCAAATTCTTTAAAATCAATTGATAGAGAAGCACTCTTCCCGTAAAACAAGGCTCTTATATCATTTTTCAAAAGCAGAAAAATAATTAATACAATGGATGCAACAATTAAAATGTATTTTAATATTTCAAGAACAATGCTTCCGCTTTTAGTATCAATAATGCCATCTATTTTTCTTCCGAGCCACTCCTTAAACCTCTGCCAAAGCGACTTTGGTGCCGGACCAACTTTATCATAATTATAATTAGTGTTGCTCAATAATTTTTTTTGATCAATTTCATTCAATTGCCTTACTTCTATTTTTGAGGAGTCAAAAACAATTTTCGTTTTTATTTTGTCAGCATTGCTTTTACAGTAAACAGCTGAGCCATGAAATAATCCACAGAGAAAAAGAAAAAAAATAAAATAAAACTTAATACTGTTGCTCCACATTATTAACAGGGGTATTACCTATTTCATCTATTCGTTCCATTAGTCCAATACCATCTTTTTGTTCTACAAGACTATAATAATGAAATGCACTTATTACATACAAGCAACTATACAATAATGTACTGCAAAAAGTACAAACAGTAGCAACGATTAAAAAAGAAGTGGAAACTTCCTGTGTTCCACCTTTCATTGCACTGAATATGAGAATAAATTGGTAAAGTGCCTGTGGCAAAGCAAATACAAAAGAAATGATCCCAACTGCAAATACTGCACAAACCATAATTACCCATGTCCACCAGAAATTATCTCGTATAACTTTTCGAGTGCGACCAATAGAATCAAGTACGCCTTTGCCTTCTTGCATTTTCACTAAATAAACTACAGATAATTGCCAAATTAAAGGTGGGAGCAAAATCAACAAACCAAAAAACAATCCTATCCCAAATAAAATTCCAAGAACAGATGAAATACTTGCAAGCAATACAATAAGTCCGATAACAATAGCAATTGCAACCAATGTTAGTAACATTAGTACAAAAAACACACTCATTATTTTTCCAATATTTTTAACTACTAATTGCCCTACTTCATTTACAGTAAAACCCAACGGCCCCTTTTCAAAATAATTGATCATAAAGGAAAAAACAGTCCCCAGCAGCATCAGATTTGCCAATATTGTAGCAAGAATAAAAATTAAATAAGTCCAGCCAAATTGAGAAAACAGTTCCGAACCACCCATTTTTAGCATCGAGAACATGCTCAATGTGCTAGATTGATAAAAAGCCCCGGCAATAGCACTAATCAGTACAAAAGGACCGGCAATAAAAATAAGAGATTGAAAAAAAAGTTTAAAATTTTGGCGAAAGAATTTTACAGAAACATTAAATGTTTCTCCAAAGTCACGAACCTGACGGAAATTAATTTTTTCTTGATCTGTCATTTTTTTGTTTTCTGATTTTATTGTAAACTTAAAATTGTTTTTTTGTCAACTTTTTTATTTAACTGAATTGGATAAACAATAAAATACCAGACGATAAACACCAGTGAACTGCCTATAATTGTTATGCTCAACCACATTGGCATTTTTGAATATCGTGTTACAAAACTTTCAAAAAAACCGGCTGTTATAAATATCGGAACCAATCCAATAACAATTTTTACTCCTTGTTTGGCCCCCTGTATAAATGACACACCTCTTGAATATGTTCCGGGAAATAATATGCTGTTACCCATTATTAAACCAGCACACCCGGCAATGATAATAGCCGATATTTCTAATGTTCCATGTATCCAAATAGCTAAAACTGATTGCAATAGTAAACCTTTTGAATAAAAAAAGTATTGAAATGATCCGAGCATTATTCCATTATAAAATAACATTACCCCGGTTCCAAAAGAAAAAAGTATCCCTAATACAAAACAAACAAAGGCAACACGAATGTTATTAATAGTAATACCAAAAAACATATCTATCTGATTCATACTTTTATAAACCGCCATTGGATCACCTTTATCAATATTTTCCAAAGTCATATTTACATAACTGTCACCAAGAATTAGTCGCACAAATGTATCATCATATGCTGCAGAAACAATTCCAACAAGCACTGCTATTACAAATATTAGAAAAGAATAGAATAATTGTTTATGTGAATTTTTAAAAACAAAAGGTAATTCATCTTTCCAAAAATGGATAATGCGATTGCTTTTTTCCTTTTTGTTCTTATAAATCTCCTGATGAACCCTAGCTGCTATTGAATTAAGATATTGTGTGGTTTTTGATTTTGGGTAATTTGTTTTGGAGTAAGATAGATCATCAGTTAGTTGAATAAACAATTCAGCCATGAGATCAGGGTCAGAATTGCCTTTGGTAGAAATTAGGGATTCAAACTGCTGCCATTTATCGGCATTTTGATTTAAAAAAGTAATTTCCTTCATTACCTAATTTATGAATTCTTTTAGATTATTTAATTACGCTTTTATTCTTGTTCTGGTAAATTTATACAAAAAAATCATTTAAAAACTGTTTGATTTAATTACTTTAAATTAGCTATTTTTATAATGTTTATAAAATGAAGGAAACATTTATTGGCATAGCCTTTTATGGATAACATTCGAATACAAACTTCACAAAATGTTGATATTGAATATGAACTTGCCAGTATCGGTGATCGCATCCTGGCCACTCTCCTCGACTATTTATTTTTTATTGCTTATTTTTTGTTAATACTTCTGATTATAACCCTTACTGGAAAACATTGGCAGTGGATAGAAAGTTTTGCGATCGTTTCACTTCTTATTTTACCTATACTGCTATATGATTTGGTATGCGAAATATTTTTTCAGGGAAAATCATTTGGTAAAATGATCATGAAAATTAAAGTGGTAAAACTCAATGGTACTCAGGCTAATTTTGGAGCTTATTTATTGAGGTGGTTATTGCGCATTATTGATATGCGTATATTGGGTGGCGCAATAGCACTTATAACAATATTAATAAATGGCAAGGGACAGCGCATTGGTGATATAGCTGCAGGCACCACAGTTATTAAAATGAAGCAAAAAGTACAGTTGAGTGATACCATTTTAAATAAAGCAGAACCAAACTATACAGTTGTTTTTCCGCAGGCAGTTAGACTTTCTGATAATGACATTAGTATTATTAAAGAAGTGATGCAGGTATGTATTCGTTCCAACAATTATGAAGCTATGGAAAGGCTTGTTTTAAAAACAAAAGCAACAATGGAAATTACTACCCACTTACCCGACATACAATTTTTAAGTACAGTGCTTCAGGATTATAGCTATCTCGGTAATAGTTGATCTAATCAGTAAACTTGCAATCCTTTATCATATCTATACCAAACAATCCTGTTTCAAAAGTAATTGTGACTTTTTTAGAGACATAATAATTGGTGGAATGTTCGCGTAAATAATTGCTTAAATTGCTCTCAATAGTACTAAGATCAGCATTTCCTGAAAGTATCACCTGACTATGTGTCCCTCTTTTTGAAATTTTATATGTTTCCGAAAAAGTATTTATTCTGATAGCATAATTCAAAAACAAAATTAAATTCAACAAACACATTCCAAATCCTGCAAAAGAGTACATTGCAAAATGATTATACTCCATATCAATATCTTCTCTCACATATTTCCAAAACATCAATCCCACCAATCCACAAGCCAGCAAAAGCACTAATAAAGTTTCGCCTTCAATAATTAACACAGATGAAAACCAAATCAATAAAGGAATACTTATCAATCCACAAGCTGTGATCCCGAAAGCAATTTGAATTCCTTTTTTTCTAACTATATTTTTCCACATCTTATAAATATACTTTTTTTAAATTTAATAAAATAATCGGATTCCATTTTTAATACCACAAAACATTTCATTCCTATCTTTACTAAAATTTAACAAATGGAATTCCAGCGATCAAAATATACCAATTCCCTTATTCATGAAACAAGTCCATACCTCCTACAACATGCCCATAACCCGGTAGATTGGCATGCATGGAATGATGAAACACTTGAAAAAGCAAAACGTGAAGACAAACTAATTTTGCTTAGTATTGGTTATTCGGCCTGTCATTGGTGCCATGTAATGGAACATGAATGTTTCGAAGATGAAACGGTAGCAAAAATTATGAATGCTCACTTCATTTGTATTAAAGTTGATCGTGAAGAACGCCCGGATATTGATCAGGTATACATGCTTGCAGTTCAATTAATGACTGGCAGAGGTGGCTGGCCACTTAATTGTTTTGCATTACCCGATGGCAAACCAATTTATGGAGGAACCTATTTTCAAAAACAAGAATGGTTAAATCTTTTGTTAAATCTTTCTGATGTATACAAAAATGAAAAAGAGAAAGCCTTGGAGTATGCAAAAAAATTAACTGAAGGTGTTCATCAGGCACAGTTGGTAATCGTTAATGAACTTCATGAAAAATTAACAATTGAAACACTTCATGAAATTTACAACAATTGGAAACGTTATTTTGACAATGTACAAGGTGGTCCAAACAAAGCTCCTAAATTTCCTCTTCCAAATAATTATCAGTTTTTATTAAGGTATGCATTTACTACAGGCAATCCTCTAAAGGAAGAGATATTACAGCACGTTGATCTTACTTTACAAAAAATGGCTTATGGTGGCATATATGATCAATTAGGCGGTGGCTTTTCACGCTACTCCGTGGATCAATATTGGAAAGCTCCTCACTTCGAAAAAATGCTATACGACAATGCACAACTCGTAACACTTTACAGTGAAGCTTTTCAGGCAACAAATAATCCTTTGTACAAACAAATAGTATTCGAAACTTTGGCTTTTGTTGAACGAGAACTAACATCTCCCGAAGGTGCTTTCTATTCTGCATTAGATGCTGATTCTGAAAACGAAGAAGGTAAATATTATGTATGGAAAAAAGAGTACCTGCAAATTATCTTAAAAGAAAATTTTGACCTTTTTGCCGACTATTTTAATATAAATGAACTTGGTCTTTGGGAACACAACAACTATATTCTGCTACGTAACAATACTGATGAAAGTATTGCTATTAAATACAATTTGACTATTCATCAGCTCCACTCCAATATCGCTGAAATTAAAAATCAACTTTTAAAAATTCGTGAACAACGTATTCATCCCGGATTAGATGATAAAATTTTAACATCATGGAATGCTTTAATGTTAAAGGGATACATTGATGCTTACGTGGCATTTGACGAGCCTCGTTTTTTAGAAATCGCGATCAAAAACGTAGAATTTATTTTGTCAAAACAATTGCATAATGAAAATTGCTTAAATCATAATTACAAAAATGGCAGATCAACAATAAATGGCTATTTGGAAGATTATAGTTTTACTATTGAAGCCTTGATCGCATTATATGAAGCTACTTTCATTGAAAAGTATTTGCTCAAAGCAAATGATCTGATGAAGTATTGTATCACTCATTTTCTTGATAAAAATAGTGGTATGTTTTATTTTACTTCTAATGAAGATAAACCGCTCATCAGCAGAAAAATGGAACTGTCCGACAATGTCATCCCTGCCTCCAATTCCAGTATCGCAAAATCATTATTTATTTTAGGACACCATTTTGAAAATGAAGAATACATAAATAGGAGCCAAAAAATGTTGAACAACATGCTTAACGAAATTGTCAATTATGGAGCAGGTTATAGCAATTGGGCAATGTTACTTCTATATTTTTCACAACCATTTTATGAAATAGCGGTATCCGGTAAAGATGCTCATGAAAAAAGAAAAAGTTTTAATCAACACTACTTTCCTAATAAAATTTTTGCAGGAAGTTTAACTCAAAGTACATTGCCTCTATTGAAAAACAGGTTCATTAATAATCAAACATTGATTTACATTTGTCATAACAAAACCTGCCAAAAACCCCTGAATGAAGTGAATGAATCAATGAAACATCTTACTAGTCAATCTTAATTTTTTGATGTTTTTATACAATTACCTAATATGTTTTAGTCCACCGCTCCTTTCCCTTGCAAAAAACGAAAGGACTGACCTCAAATACATTTGATAAAAAAATCAAAGGTCAGTCAAAGCGAGGGCAGGTGCGAAGAGCGGAAAGTGTTTGAGACTAAACGAATTTCGAATGTTTGCAATTATTTATTAGTCGAGTTTTTCCGCTCAGCTGGCTGGCGTTTAGATTTTTAATCAAATGAATTTGCAGTCTTGATTTTTTGTTTCTTTTGTATCAAAAGAAAAAGAGGATTATTGATAGAAAAATTTTATAGCAAACAACAGTTGTAATTATTTGACAATATGAAAAATGCATCATTAGCCTGACGTCTATGTAGCAGGGGGTGAGGTTCAAGGAAGCAGACCAATTCATAATAGGTAGTGTTAAAAATCATTCTTTATCCTTAATTTTGTTATAAAATAGTTTACATGAAAAATTTATTCCCATTCCTTTTATCCGTTTTTTATTCGCTAAACATCATCGCACAAGAAAGTGTAAAACATTGTGGAGCTGATGAAATGCGCATTGCTACTTTGAAAAACAATCCCAAAATAGCTCAGGCAGTTATAAAACGTGATATTGAACTCGAAAATTTTACTCAAAAATTTGTTTCTGATTTT
>JAHEYA010000018.1 GCA_023251855.1 Bacteroidota bacterium | reverse complement strand
TTACAGCTGTTACAATCGCATTACTGGTTGGGCCTACACAACCCAATGCACTGGTGGCTATTACAGTTATGCTTGCATTATTCGCAAGTGTAGTAGTAGTATAGGTATTATCCGTTCCACTTTGAACACTAGAGCCACCATCAAAAAAATTATAATTTGCGAAACCTGCCGGTGATGCAGTAAAAGTAATGCTTTGCCCTGTGCCACATAAAATATTATTTGGATCTGAACTTGTCAAAACAATTATTGGTGTTGGATTTACGGTGGTTACCAATGCGTTACTCGGTTGACCTACACAACCCGCATTGGTTGCAACAACTGTGATACTGTTTCCGGAAACAAGAGTAGTGGTTGTATAGGAGAGGCTTGAACCGCTCTGTACAGAGGTTGTTCCAGCAAAAAATTCATAATTAGTATAACCAATTGGTGATGCAACAAAAAGTACACTCTCTCCCTGGCAAATAGTACTATCAGCATCTGAACTCACTATTGATACAACCGGAAAAGGAGTAATAATAGGATGGATTACAGCACTGGGGTTTGTAAAACAGTTACCTGAAAGAGCAATAACTACAATGCTATCACCCGGGTTCAATGCTGAAGTGGTAAATGTAGTGCCAGGGCCACTTTGAGCTTGAACATTGTTTACAAAAAATGAATAGAGAGTGTACGTTGCAGGAGTAGCAGTAAATGTAATTGGAGCACCCTGACAGCTAGTTGCAGGTGTTTGAGTTAATGTAACATTATTGGCACTTGGAGTAACTGTAACTATGGAGGAATCCAGCACTCTGCCACAACATGCTGTGGTTACATACAAATAAATTAGTTGAGTACCGGGAGCCAGAAAATAAACATTTGTTGCAGTTTGCATCGCTGCACCCTGCAATGTATCAGGGTTAGCAGCGCTTCCAAAGATCCACTCGTAGTAGGCACCTACAATCGAAGTAGTAAATGTGTTAGGGCAACCTAAGGTAACATTTGCATTGGAAGGAGAAATACTTGGAAGAGCAGGTGGCAATTTAAAAATACCTATAAAATCTGTAAAAGTTGTTCCGTTGAAAGAAATACTTTTTCTACCCATAGTAGAATAATAAACAGAGAACGGTCCGGTACCATTGGCTGTAGCAGGTGATGAGCCTGCTCCGAAAGTCCATGCACCTGAAGTTATGGATGTATAAACTACTTCAGCATTAGTGCATCCTTTGTTGGCAACATCAATAACAGGAGGATTTCCGGGGACAGTAGTAATTCCTAAATTTGTTACCGGAGTGCCTCCGTTTTCGCTAAGAGCAACACTAATTCCGTTAACGCCATTACCACCATTGCCACCTGCACCACCGGCACCACCGATACCTCCTGCACCTCCGGTACCACTTGGACAGGATCCACCTGCACCACCTGCACCACCGGCACCACCTAAACCGCCAGTACCACCAGCACCACCGGAGCCACCTAAACCGGCTGAGCCTGCATTTAGGGAATCATCTTGAATAATTCCACCGGCACCATTATTAAAAAGAAATACTGCAAAAGAGCTACCACCACCTGTACCGCCTGTGCTTCCGCTACCACCGGTGCCACCACCACCACCACCACCACCTGAACCACCCCAATCATCAGAACCACTCTCTTGTCGACCACCACCACCACCACCACCACCACCACCACTACCATCAGTTCCAGCGCCACCATTACCTCCGGGACCACCAACAACGTAATATCCTCCTGTAATAGTTCCTGCTGTACCAGTTATTCCTGTAGTGCCTGTAGTTCCATTTCCACCAACAGCACCTGGCTGTCCGGGTGTAGCACCGCTACAACTTGGTGGTCCAAAAAAGCAACCGGATGAGCAAGAGGGGCCTGTACCACCGGCACCACCTGCACCACCAGTAGAACCTAAACCTACTGAACCTGAATTTACATTGTCATAACTTGTTACAGTTGCCCCTGCTCCACCTGCATTAGTGCCTGTTCCACCTGCTCCACCGGGATAAGGAAGATTTTCTGGTCCGCCGGGAACGCCTGCACCACCAGCACCACCGGCAGTACCGGGAGAACCGGAAGTACCTACTAAACCGGAAGAACCAGCACCGGTTATTACAATGCAACGGGTAATATGGTAATTTGAACAGCCACTCAAATAAATTCCATAAACAGAAATACCACTACCTGGCGCATTCGCAACGTTCACAGTTATATCCTGCAATCTAAAATTTGAAACTGCATTGCCTGCTAAACCTATCAAAGCATTAAAAGGAGATGGTAAAACATTGAGACTATCTTTACTAATTATACTTTGAGAAACATTACTTTTTACCCATGTGACTGTATTAAAACCACCTTCAATGGTAATATTGGTAGGGATAACCAAAGTAGTTGAAATAGGATAATTACCTGTAGAGAGCCATAATACATTGTTTGTAGATGATGCAAGAGATAAACCGTAAGTTAAACTGGCCGGGTTTGCAATTGTTCCGCAAATACCTGTAGAAGCTCCTGTTGGAGTAATATAAATGACATTACACTCCTGCGCAGAAAGAGAAGTTGAATAAAAACAAATACAAACAAAAATTTTAAAAAACCAGTTAAGGCATTTACCACAATGGTGCATGGACACATTTTTAAATTATAAATGTTTTATCTTGTTGATGGTACAAATTCAAGAATGGTTGCAAAGGTCGGAAAAAAATCAGCTTTCTGAAAGGGTTAGATCAGTTACCAGCTTAACAACAAATTCCAGCTGTTCTTCACGGGTAAGATCAGAGTTATCAAGCACAATGGCATCTTTTGCTTGAACTAAGGGGTTTTCTCTGCGATGGGTATCTTCATGATCACGACTCAGCAGATTTACTTTTACATCGCTATAAGAAACATGATGCAAACCTTTTGCTTTAATTTCATCAAATCTCCGCTGAGTGCGGATTTCCGTATCAGAAATCATAAATAATTTAAGTTCAGCATCAGGAAAAACATTTGAACCAATATCACGTCCATCCATCACAATGCCTCTGTTTTTACCAAGTTCACGTTGAATCGCGATCATGTGAACACGTACCTGATGGATCGCACTTACCTGGCTAACATTCTCGGAAACTACCATTTGACGGATATCTTTCTCCACATTTTCGCCATTCAAAAATGTGTCGGATGATTTTGTATCAGGATTGAATTTGAAAGAAAGTTTTATTTCTGGAAGCAATTTAACGATTTCTTCTTCTAAAAAACTACCATCCTTTATCACCCCTTTTCTTAATGCATAAAGAGTTATACAACGATACATAGCACCTGAATCAGCATACGTATAATGCAGATGGGCCGCAAGAGCTTTGGCTAAAGTACTTTTTCCACAAGCGGAATATCCATCAATGGCAATGGTAATTTTTTGCATCAAAAAAAGCGATTTGAAAATTGTCAATTAAGATGCACCAATTCTTTTATTAAATATTTGGCACAAAAAAATGATGAGGCAATAGTACTATTATTTTTTTGAATAAAAACTGTTGATATCAAAACTAATTGAAAAATTATTTGCAGCTCCGGATAGGTGATAAACTGCTCTGCCATAACTGAATTGAAACTTGTTGATCTTAAATCCAAATCCGAATGAAAAACCTGTCATACCAGTCTTTTCCGTAATTTTCAATTCTTGTCTTCGCTGGTAATTATAACCTGCACGAAGAAAGAAACTTTTGGTGATCAAGAACTCCCCTCCTATCACAAAGTGACGCATTAATTTATCAGCAAAAATTTTACTTTTGTTTTGTTTAATGGTTTCTCCGGTTATTGGATCAACAGTTAAAACAGGGTTAATCGGATCCTGATAAGTTAAATCCCATTTTTCGAGATTTTCATAAACAAGTGATAAACGAAAAGGTACGTGTTTTAATTTTTTTGACAATCCCAATTGCATTTCAAAAGGCAAAGCTTCTCTATTACCTTGAACGTATGGTTTCCATTGGCGTCCAACATTTTTAATAACAGCAGCAAAAGCAACATCTCTTGATGGAATAACATAAACAGCACCCAAATCAACAGCAGATCCATATGAAGAATAGGTATCTAAATG
This sequence comes from Bacteroidota bacterium, assembly GCA_023251855.1. Taxonomy (GTDB): domain Bacteria; phylum Bacteroidota; class Bacteroidia; order 2-12-FULL-35-15; family 2-12-FULL-35-15; genus 2-12-FULL-35-15. The sequence continues at coordinate 9,891 of JAHEYA010000018.1, read as the reverse complement.
TGAATAAATTGTTTTCAATGTTGCACCAACAGTGAGGTTTGAATCAAGAATAGACCGAGCATACGACAAATTAAAGCTCATTTCATTTGCAGTAAAAGTACCATAAGTATTACCTACTTCATCTGCACGAATAAATTTACCATAATTCAAAAAATGAATACCTGCACTAAAAGTTCCTAAATTTTTTATTTTTTTTGCATACGCAGCATAACCATAATTTACATCCGCAAAATAGTTACTATAACTTAATGCAACGTTGTTATCCATTGAATCAGTAAGTAAAGCAGGGTTAACCAATGCAACATTCAAATCATTGTCGCGGGTTGAAATAAGATTACCACCCAATGCGGTTACCCGGGCTGAAATTGGTAAATTCAGGAATTCATAAGTATTATTGCCACCGAGTTGGGAAAATCCGGAAACGGAGGTTAGAATACAAATAAAGAAGACAACTATTTTTTTGTGGTTCATCGATTACAAAGTAAATAAAAAAAAATCAGTCAAGGTGCAAATATTAAAACCAAGATATTAAAATCATTTCAAGGTAAAAATAACTAACGGACAAAGGAACGTTAATTTGAGTAGATTATTTTACAGATGGAATTTTGGGGGTAAAATTTAATAGTGTTATAGGTTGATTAAATTAGTTAAACACAAATATTTCTACCATAATTTTTAGCGCAATGTCATTTCGACCGCAGGGAGAAATCCCCGTAAATGTTGAAAAAATGAGATTTCTCCCTACGGTCGAAATGACATATAAAACAAATTATGAATAAAATTTAAAACAACCTCTTAAGCTCCAAGACTTTCTTGAAACAGAGAAAATTATTTATTTTAAAATGGTATAAATTCTTAATTTCGTTGCCCGATGGACTTCAAAATAATTTCAGATTTTTTACCAACAGGTGATCAACCTTCAGCCATTAAACAATTGGTGAATGGCATTCAAAACCAGCTACCGGCCCAAACATTGTTGGGTGTAACGGGATCAGGCAAAACATTTACTATTGCAAATGTTATTGAGCAAACACAAAAACCAACTCTTATTTTAAGTCACAATAAAACACTTGCAGCTCAATTATATGGAGAATTCAAACAATTTTTTCCAAAAAATGCGGTAGAATATTTTGTAAGTTATTACGATTATTATCAGCCAGAAGCCTTTATTCCCAGTTCCAATACCTATATTGAAAAAGACCTGTCCATTAATGATGAAATTGAGAAACTTCGTTTAAGTACTACTTCTGCACTACTTTCAGGCAGACGAGATGTGATTGTTGTATCCTCTGTATCCTGTATTTATGGTATTGGCAATCCGATAGAATTTAGAAGTAATGTAATTACAATCAAAAAAGGCGAAGTAATTAGTCGTAATAAATTTTTACACAAATTGGTAGAAAGTCTTTATTCACGAACTACAGGAGATTTTATGCGTGGTAATTTCAGGGTGACCGGTGATACAGTTGATATTAATCTCGCTTATGCAGATTATTCGTTACGTGTAGCTTTTTGGGGCGATGAGATTGAAGAGATCGAATTCTTTGATACCATTACCGGAAAAGGATTTGAGAAGTTGGATACTGTTCCAATTTATCCGGCAAATATATTTGTAACCAGTCCGGATTCCATGAAAAGCGCCATATTTCAGATACAGGAAGATATGGTAAAACAAGTAGATTATTTTAAAGAAATTGGAAAACATTTAGAAGCAAAACGTTTAGAAGACCGTGTTACCTACGATTTAGAGATGATGCGTGAGTTGGGTTATTGCTCCGGCATTGAAAACTATTCACGTTATTTTGATAATCGTGCTGCAGGTTCGCGACCATTTTGTTTGTTAGATTATTTTCCAGATGATTTTTTAATGGTGATAGATGAGAGTCATGTTACTCTCCCTCAAATCAAGGCTATGTATGGTGGTGATCGTTCAAGAAAAATAAATCTTGTTGATTATGGTTTTCGTTTACCGGCAGCGATGGATAACCGTCCATTAAAATTTGATGAGTTTGAATCGTTGATCAATCAAGTCATCTACGTAAGTGCAACACCTGCTGAATATGAATTGGAGCGTTCAGAAGGTATTGTAGCAGAACAAGTGATTCGTCCTACAGGGCTTTTAGATCCTATCATTGAGGTTAGACCAAGTGTAAATCAGATTGATGATTTATTAGAGGAGATAGACAAAGTAACCAAACGAGATGAACGCATTTTGGTGACAACACTTACCAAACGTATGTCGGAAGAATTACAGAAATACATGTTGAACATTGGTATCCGTTGTCGTTATATTCATTCTGATGTAGAAACTCTGGAACGTGTACAGATTATGCGTGATTTGCGATTGGGAGTATTTGATGTGCTAATAGGAATTAATCTCTTAAGAGAAGGTTTGGATTTACCTGAAGTATCATTAGTTGCTATACTTGATGCAGATAAAGAAGGATTTTTGCGTTCCGACCGGGCTTTAACACAAACTGCAGGACGTGCAGCACGTAATCTGAATGGTAAAGTTATTATGTATGCTGATAAAATTACGGGTTCTATGCAGCGCACTATAGATGAGACTGAGCGAAGAAGACAAAAACAGATCGCCTATAATATGGATAATGGTTTAGTTCCAACGGCTTTGAATAAAAGTAAAGAATCAATTATGGGGCAAACCACTGTAATTGTTGATGCAAAAGGTAAATTATCAAGAGCATATATTGAAAATGAAACAATTAATTTTGCTGCTGATCCCGTTGTTCAATACATGAGTAAAGCTGAATTGCAAAAAGCAATCAGCCAAACAAGAAAAGCGATGGATGTTGCAGCTAAAGCATTTGATTTTGCTGAAGCTGCACGTTTAAGAGATGAAATGTTCGCATTGGAAAAATTGTTTTCTAGTAAATAAATTGATGTGCTGATGTGATGATGTGATGATTTGCTGATGTACTGATATAATGATAAAAAAATGAAAAAAAATCTACTTTCTTTAATTATATCCATTTTTCTTTTTACTCCTGCTTATTCTCAAAAGCAATACACCCTAAGTGGAACAGTTTCGGACTCGGTGAGTCGGGAAACTACCATCGGTTCATTGGTTTATGTAAAAGGGACTACCAATGGAGTTGCGACCAATGTATATGGATTTTATTCTCTTACGCTGCCGGAAGGCAAGTATGAAATTGTGATCAGTTATTTAGGGTATGTAACACAAATTCATCATATCGATTTAAAAAATAATATCACTTTAAATTCAAAATTAAAATCTTCTGAAAATACGTTAAAAGAAGTTGTTGTTTCAGCAGAAAGCAGCAGAGAAAAAGAGCAGGTTCGTTCAGCTCAAATGAGTAGTATTTATATGCCAATAGAAAAAATAAAAAACATTCCAACTATTGGAGGAGAAACGGATATCATGAAGGTTATGCAACTGATGCCTGGTGTAAAACGTGGTGGAGAAGGCCAAAATGCAATGTATGTAAGAGGTGGATCGGGAGATGATAATCTTATATTATTAGATGAGGCCATTGTATATAATGTTTCCCACCTGTTTGGATTTTTTTCAGTATTTAATAATGATGCGTTGAAGGAAGTTACCTTGTATAAAGGAGGGTTTCCGGCACAGTATGGAGGGCGTTTGTCTTCTGTGATGGATATACGTATGAAAGATGGTGATATGCAAAATTATCATGTGGATGGCGGTATTGGTTTATTGTCGTCACATTTAACGTTGCAAGGTCCAATTATTAAGGATAAAATGTCCTTTATCATTTCCGGAAGGCGTTCTTACATTGACCAAGTATTCAAATTAGCGTACAATGGCAAGAATGTTTTGCCTTATCACTTTTATGATGCCAATTGTAAATTAAATTATAAACTTTCTGATAAAAATCGACTTTTTATTAGTGGATATTATGGCGATGATATTTTAGAACTAGGCTCCAGCAACTTTGGTGGTGGCTTTTCTTTGGGTAATGGAATTGGTACCGCACGATGGAATCATTTATTTAATGAAAAACTATTCTCCAATTTCTCATTGATTTATACCCGTTTCCGATATATAGTATCTGCGGAAGCTGCAGGTAATTCATTTAGTGCAAAATCAAAAATAGTAGATGTTGGTTTTAAATATGACTTTAGTTATTTTAAAAATTCGAAAAATGCGGTAAAATATGGGATGGCCTTTACTAATCATAGTTTCCGCCCCAACATTGTAAATACTGCAGGTGAAATTTCAGCTCTAGTAAAGTCGGCAGAAGGGAAATTAATTATGACACAAGAGCTTGCATTTTATTCTAATCATGAGTTTGATGCAACCGACCGACTCAAATTAAATTATGGAATGCGTCAATCAATTTTATTAACTGATAAAGGAAAAATTTATTTTAATCCTGAACCACGATTTTCAGCGGCTTATTCGTTCAATGAAAAACAATCTTTGAAGTTCAGTTATTCAACAATGGTACAGTATATCCATCTGGTATCAAGCTCTTCAATAGCATTACCAACCGATCTTTGGTATCCGGTAAGTAATGATATAAAACCACAAACAAGCACACAAGTAGCTTTAGGGTACAATTATTTAATTGATAAAATAAAAACCACTTTAACTGCAGAAACCTATTATAAAAAATTAGATAATTTGATTGAATACCGTGAAGGGGCAAATCTAATTTTAAATGATAACTACGAAAAAGAGCTGGTAGTGGGCAAAGGTGACTCTTATGGTTTTGAATTTTTTGCACAAAAAATGATCGAAAGATTTTCGGGTTGGGTAGGATATACGATTTCATGGGCTACACGACATTTTGATGATTTGAATCAGGGAAAAACGTATTATGCCAAATATGACAGAAGGCATGATATATCAGTTGTTGGCAGTTTTGATTTTACTAAACGGGTTTCAACTTCTGTAGTATGGGTATTTTCAACAGGTCAGCGTTTCACGCCAATTACAGGCACTTTTGTAATGCCCAATTCATCACTTACCAGTGTAGATCTTTTACCGATTTATGCGGAAAGGAACAGTGGTCAATTACCAAGTGCTCATCGCTTGGATATAAGTATTATTATTAAGTCGAGACCAAACCGAAAATATTTGAAATGGACTGGGGAATGGTCGTTTGGAGCTTATAATTTTTATAATCGTGCTCAGCCATATCGAGTTCAGATAGTTGGAAATGAAGATGGCAGTGCGAAATATGTAGCAAAAGGATTATTTGGTTTTATTCCTTTTGTAGCGTATAATTTTAAATTTTAGTTTAGGTCTAGCAGAATGCAAATTTTTACAAAATCAAAAATGAAAAACGTTATTTACTTCTATTGCGCATTTATGCTATTTATAATTCAAGGCTGTGTTCCTGAGGGAATTGATATCAATGTAAAACCATCAGAACCCCGCATAGCTGTTGCCTCTCAAATAATACCACAAAGTTTTATTTTCGTGACTCTGACAAAATCATTTAGTCCACTGGAGCCTCTCGCAACTGGTGGAGCTGTTGATTCAACAGCATTTAATAAGTTTTTAGTGACGAATGCTTTTGTTACTGTTTCTTATAATAACCAAATTGATACTTTACATATGTTGACCCCAGGCATCTACATAAGCACAACTATTTTGCTTGCAAATTACAATACGTATACACTAAATGTAATTGAACCCAATTCCGGACTTCAAACTTCAGCTGTAACTACTATGCTTCCACAGGTGCAGTTCGATACAGTTTATCCGGTCATAATAAAAAATCCTACTGATACTGTGGTTAAAATTAAATATGTGTTAAGAGATAATCCTAATGAAGAAAATTTTTATGTAGTGAATTATATATTAAAACAGCCATCAAAAGGGGCTAACCTGGACATCAGTTCTTATTTCAGTAAAGGTTCCAATAAAATATTATCCACATTCGACCTCTTAAATGATGCTTCATTTACAGATAATCTGTTAACAAAAGAATCCATTTTAAAAGTTGGTTCAACAGATAGTATTGCGGTTGAAATTGCAAATATCAGCAAAGGTTATTATGAATTCCTGACCGCCTTTAAACGAACAGGGAATATACTTAATGCCTTGGAAACAGAGCCTATTCACTTTCCTAGCAATGTTCAAAATGGATATGGTTATTTCAATGCCTATTATCCCAATTCGAGAATTTTCTATCTCGGCCAGTATTAAAGAAAAACCCACTTTTCATTTTGTTTTTTGAACATTAAAAACTATATTTGGATAAATATATTTTTAAAAATGTTTAAGCTCTTTATTTCCCTTGTATTTGCATTATCGGTACTATTTTCGGCTTGTCATAAAAAAGCGATGACAGCTTCGATCGCAAGTTCTACAACAAACAAAGCGTCTTCCAAAACCACGACCGAAATTAAGAGTGTAATAGTTGACCATAAACTTGATATTATGAATATTGGTGGGGCAACTGTTAATGTGGATAGTTTGGCAATTTCAGGTGATATATTATCAGTATTTGTAAACTATAGTGGTGGTTGTAAGGAACATAGTTTTGATTTGTATTCAAATGCCATGTATGCTAAATCGTTGCCTCCAAAATTAAAATTATTTCTCAAACATACCAATAATGATGATGGATGCAGGGAACTAGTAAATGCCGAATTGAAATTTAATATAGTTGGTACAAAAAGTGGAAAATCATTGTCAATACAGGTGGCAAACAAATTTATCAAATACGAATCGAAATAAAATCTACGATTATCAAAATTGAAAATTTATACTTTATGAAAAAAATAAATCTACTCTTAATAGTAACAGCACTTATTAGATTGAATTCTATTGTGGCTCAAGATAGCGAAGGAGGAAAACCTTATAGTTTTCTTAATCAGCTAAATGATGACCTGATAGCAACTGTAACTACCCCGGCTTTTGATTTTGCACCCTTGATCGCACTTTCAGAACAAAGAGTGAAACAAGGAACTTATCAACTAACTGATAAACTATTTGATGTAAGTTATGATCTATTAAACTCCGGAACATGGACCGCCCTTTCAAATGGTGAAAGACTCTGGAAATTAAAAATTGTTTCTCCAGGGGCAAAAAAGATATCTGTTTATTTTCAAAATTTTTATTTACCAGATGGTGCCAAACTGTTTGTTTATAATGGAAATAGAACACAGGAGATAGGTGCTTTTACTTCAAAAAATAATGAAGAAGCGACTTCAAACGAAGGAATTTTTTCTACTGATCATTTGATAGGCGACACACAAATACTTGAATATTATGAACCTGAAAATGTAAAAGGACAGGGACATTTCAGCATTTTTAGAATATCCCATCAATTTAAAAGTGTTCTGATCGATGAATCGGAACCTTGCCAAAAAGATATTATGTGTCCGGATGGTGCAAACTGGCAGAATCAAAAAAAGGGGGTTGTACGAATTTTTGTTGTTATTGGAAGTAGTGCAGGATGGTGCACAGGTTCACTGGTTAACAATACTGCACAGGATTGTAAAAAATATATTTTAACAGCTATGCATTGTGCTATAGATGAGTCAAACGGGGTGGAGACAACCGCCTACAGTCAATGGAAATTTTATTTCGATTATGAAAAAACAGGTTGTGCAACCGGAACAGCATTAACAAACAAAGTAAAAACCGGTTGCGCAAAACGAGCAAGTGCAGCCGATGGAGGAGCTACAGGTTCAGATTTTTTACTGGTAGAAATAAGTTCCGCAACTTTTCCTACTGGTGTAACCCCGTACTATCTTGGCTGGACACGTTCAACATCAGTAACAGCGGGCGGAGTTGGGATTCATCATCCGGCAAGTGATTGCAAAAAAATATCCACTTTTATAACGACTCCAACTTCAACTTCCTGGGGTGGGCAGGTTGCCGCCACACACTGGAGGTTTGTTTGGCAAGCAGGGCATGGAAGTACTGAGCCCGGCTCATCCGGATCACCGGTTTTTAATACTGCGGGCTTAATTTTCGGGACACTTACTGGAGGTGGTTCCTGTTGTGTGGCAAATGGTTGTCAATCTCCGGGAAGTAGTCCAACATTGCCTGATGCATATGGGAAAATAGCATATCATTGGACCTCAAATGGAAGCGCAAATTCGCAACAGCTTAAACCTTGGTTAGACCCCAATAATTCAGGAGTTACAACACTTGCTGGCTCTTATACATGTACTCCTGCTGGTATTGCTACGAATTCGTTGGATAACCAAGTTTCTATTTATCCAAATCCCACTGAAGGAAAGTTTCAAGTTCAAAGTTTAAAGTTTAAAATCACGAGTTTGGAAGTTTATAATATTCTGGGAGAAATTGTTTATAGATTACCAATCATACAATCAACTAATTACCCTATTAATATTGATATTTCAGGGCAACCAAAAGGAATTTACTTTATTCGCCTTCATTCAGAAAATACTGATTTGAGTACCACTAAAAAAATAATTATTCAATAACAATTTTCCATGAAAAAAAATTTCCGATTTTCCCTGCTTTCTTCTTTATTCCTTACCAGTATAGCAACTGCCCAATTCAGTGAAGGTGGAAAACCACTTAGTTTCGACAAGTATTTTATTTCAAGCCAGCCGGTTAAATTTGAACTGCTCCCTGCTTTTGATTTGCAAACATTACAAGCAGAAGATGCAGTAAATGATCAAAGCAAAGGCCCATTCCGGTTTGGATATAATCATATTGTAAATTATAATTTGAATACTTCCGGTGTTTGGACCACACTGCCAAATAATGACAGAGTATGGCAATTGGCATTAAAATCAACTGGTGCACAATCGCTGAATCTTGCTTTTGATGATTTTTACTTGCCGGATGGAGCAAAATTATTTGTTTATACTTCTAACAAAAATTTTGTAATTGGTGCATTTACAAAGGCGAATAACGATCCCAGCAAAATGTTTGCTACTGATTTAATTCCGGGTGAAGATCTGATAATTGAATACGATGAACCTGCAACAGTTGCAAATCAAGGTCGTTTGAATCTGTTCCGCGTAACACATGGCTATAGAGGAGTTGAAGAGTATGTTACCAAATCATTTGGTGATGCCGGTTCCTGCCAGGTAAATGTAAATTGTCCATTAGGGTTAAATTGGCAAAATGAAAAACATGGTGTAGTTTGTTTAGTTGTTGGAGGTAGTGCCTTTTGCAGTGGTTCTGTGATCAATGATGTACCGCAGGATTCAAAACCTTATGTATTAACCGCAAACCATTGCAGTTCCAGCAACGATTTTGCAACTTGGGTATTCCGCTTTAATTGGGAAGCTCCTGGTTGTTCAAATCCGGGAACAGCACCATCTACCGCTCAATCACTTAATACATCTACATTGAGAGCGCGCAGTGCAGGTTCGGATTTTTGTTTGGTGGAGATTACCGGTGGCTTGGTTGGAGGAACAATTCCTGCTTCCTATACTCCTTATTTTAATGGTTGGTCGAATGTAAATACCCCTGCAACAACTGCAACAGGCATTCATCATCCTGCAGGTGATATCAAAAAAATATCAGAAGCCTTAAATTCAACAGTAAGCGCATCATACAGTGGTGCCGATTGTTGGAATATTGGGCAATGGACAACAGCTTGTACAGAAGGTGGTTCATCAGGTTCTCCATTATTTGATCAAAACCACAGAATTGTAGGACAGCTGTATGGTGGTCCATCCGGCTGTGGTGCTGCACCTTCCAGTATGAATGATTATTATGGGAAGTTTGCAACCTCCTGGCTTGGCGGAGGTAGCAGTTCTACTCAATTAAAGATCTGGCTGGATCCGGGTAATACAGGTACAACTTTACAGGACGGATTTGATCCGAATGCTACCCCTCCTGCTTTTGCCCTAGATGCTTCCATTCAATCAATAGCTGTACCTGCTGCAGGTTATTCAAGTTGCAACACAACATTAAGTCCACAAGTGAATTTACGTAATCTC